>DOZK01000028.1 GCA_003518045.1 Candidatus Nomurabacteria bacterium | reverse complement strand
GGGGGGGGGGAATTTCTAAAAAGGAATGGGCGGCAAAGGCGAGGGGCGGCTTCCACTCCTCAAAACAGAATATACCAAACTGGTATATTCCACAACCGACTATATCGTGATATTATATATATGTCGAAAAAGTATTTACCAAAATATCAAAAATTGACACAAAAATTACGCACAGCTCGCCTCGAAGCCCGTCTGACACAGGTAGAGGCAGGTAGAAAGTTGAAGAAACCACAGGCATACTTGTCCAAGATAGAACGAGGCGAGCGTGGCGTGGATGCGGTAGAATTAGGGGAACTAGCGAAGGTATATGGTAAGTCGCTAGATTATTTTATTAAATAATAAATTTATGCAACTATTATCTGAAGCAGAGGACAAGTATGTAAAAGGTTGGTCATGGGGAGCTTTCTTTGTACCGTGGGCGTTTTTGTTCGTAAATAAACAATACAAGCTTGCTTGGAAAATCTTGGTGGTGTTTGTTCTTGTTATTTTTCTGCAATTTGCTCCTCTGTTGAATCTTGATGTCGGGGCTTACAGCTTCGTGAGGATAATTTATCTAGGATTGGCCATTTGGTTAGGTGTTCGTGGACGTGAGATGGTATGGAAGAGTAGTGTCTTCTCCTCCGTTGGAGACTTTCAGCTAAAACAAAAGTTAGTAACTAAAATTAATACTCTAGTGATTGCGGTGACAATTATTTGCTCCACATTCTTGATGTATTTAGTTGTGAAGCCGTATATTACGAATCCCGCATTATATGACCAAGAAGTGATGCAGAAAGCCCTTACTGACGCAAAGAGTAGTCATAATGGATTAGTTGATAGTGAGTTTATACAAGGCTATCAAAAAGGAGTTATTGATGGTGGAAATATGGCTCCAGTCACACCGTCTGTCGCAGCGAATTCTTCGGAGCTTGGGTATCAATACGGATATGTGATGTCTTGTATAAAAGCTTCTGCTGACCCTGTAAAAACTGCTAATGATGAATCGTGTGTTAAAAAAGTAGTGGCGAAATAATGCGGTTACTTCAAACGTACCAAAACCTTCTTCTTGCAGATTTAGATCGCCAACTGCTTTTTGGAGAAGGTCTGCAGGCGACACTTATCGCTTCTGACGGACGAACTATCGAAAAATGGACGGATTACGAGAGAAATTTCGGAGAGGGCTTATCGGGTTCTCTGTATGTTGAAGACGGTATTTTTGATCGGGCTTCAGATATTTGCCGGAAGTTGGAACGAAAAAGAAATCGCTCCAGGATTTTTAATACCTATTTGCTTCCGGTAATTATCCAAGCATTTATGTGGGGGAATAATTTTGTCATGACAGAAGGTGTCAAAAAACAGCTTGCGTCCTTTGATCTCCCAATTAAATATGCAGGAGCTATTGTCTATTCCATTTGGCTCGTTTTTGAAACAAAAGAGTTCATAAGAAAATGGCGACTAAGAAACCTGTGGTACGAGAAAATCGACGAGAAAAAAGCGGTGCGCGACTTTCTTACAAAGATCATTATGGCATGCGCACTGTTCGCGATTGCCTATTTTCTTTACTGACACCGGTTAAGTTCTCTCAAGGGAGTCATCCCCACCGTTTTATAATTTTTCCTAAAACGGCGGGGATGATGTGTGCGCACGGGAGGGTGGGGCAAACACATATAGGATTTGCGCCTCGCCATTCCTTAAAGAATTTTGTATGGCGAGGCTCCACTTTGTATTGCATTTGAATCACGCCCTTCCTTTTTCCTAAAAGGAAGCCGCCCCTCGCCTTTGCCGCCCATTCCTTTTTAGAAATTCCCCCCCCCCGCAAAAAAATAAGAATGAGGAGCGGCAAGGCGAGAGGGCGGGACGCGCGGTACTCCGCGCGGGCGGGATTCATTCCGACGCAATCGTGGCGTACAATACAGTACAGAGCCACCACGCACGCGGAGCGTGCGATTAGTCATCAGTCGGATTATTGCGAAAATATGTTCGAACTTTTTCTAACAAACACAGCAACACATTTTTAAAAGTAGGCAAAGCCTTCGTTAATTTTGTGTTGCTGGGGTAAGTGAGTGACCTTCGTCACTCACGGCAAGGACTCGAATGCCCGCAGTAATACTTTTCTAGCAAGAAAAGTGACGAGGGGCGGACTGCGAGTTCATGGAGCGACGGCGACATGAAACTTGTAGTCGAGATTCCTTGTAAGGACTCGAACGAAAAACCGGTCTACAAAAATTCTAAACAAAAATGGAGTCTAAATATTTTTGTTTAGAATTTTTGTCGGTTTTCCCCGGGGTCGAGAAATTGAGTGTTTTATGAATAACAAAGTTATGAAATAAAATACCAATTTGGTGACCGAACGTCCTTGTACACAACTCGAATACGGGGTCGCGAAACTACTTCGAGCGTAGCGAGGTAGTTTTGTGACCAAGTCCTTGTATCCTATATCACAAAGTGAAAACACTAAAATATATTTTAGTCAATATGTTATAATCAAGTAACTATGGAAAATTTTAATAACTTTTTATTTTGGTGGTCAGTTGTTTCAACTGTTTTTGGTGTATTATTTTTAATTGCTAACGTTGCCCAATTAGTTGCATATATTAAAGAAAAGAGCTTAATTCTTAAAGAAAAAGAGATCCATAAAGGTCAGGTAAAAGTATGGCAGCATCATGCCCAAGGAGTTCAAATGGGGTTATTTATATTAACGCAAGGTAAATACTCAACTGTTGATGACTTACGTGAAGCGGTGAAAGGACTTCAACAAAGTGCACAATCTCTTTATATTTCTTTGAACGAAGAGAGGTTATTTACTGATCAGGAAATAAAAGACAAGCAACTACAAAAAGAAAAGGAAACTCAGGAGATGTTAGCGGGTCTTAAAACTACTAACTAAAACTGTTCCAACATCGTCCCATAGCCCGAGCTCACACTTTTTGTCGGTTTTTCCCGGGGTCGCGACTAGGAGACTTTGTTTGAGTTCATAGAACGAAAAAGAAAGTCCCTAGTGGTGACCGAACGTCCTTGTACCTTTTAAACAATAAGAATATACTCAAAATCACGTTGAACTAAGTTGGGTTATCCTAAGGCTATAAACTTAACTAATGAAAGAAATAATAGAATTAATAAAGAAATTTCGAAAATTTTCAGAGAAAGAAATTGACTCTGCTGTTAAAGAACTGGGTAATATTAAAGAAGAAAAGAATAGAAAACACCTACAACGCCTCGTTTATACTAATCTAGTAAATCGTTTTGACGTATTACTCGATAACTTATTATTAATTTATGGCACCAAAGATTCAGGTGATTTCAAAAATGTTGTACTAGAGAAAGTTAAAGATACAAATATTACATTGAAAGATTTTTATCAAATTCTTTTGTCGGAGGATTCAAAAGTAGTCGCAACTGAAAAAGTTGAAGATTTAATCAGACTAAATTTTCTTAGAGAACGACACTCTAAAAAACTAAGGACTTTACTAGAGGTATGCCTTCAGGTCGAATCATCTGAATTGAATCGTCCAAGAGTGAATGCAAACGACGGAAGAATACACACCTCTTATACACCAAGAGGAAACAATGTTCCCCCATCAATAATTGGTTATGCTGACTACCTTTATTCTAAAAGAAACGGACTTGTGCATGGTGATGGAGCATTAGTGGTTTTATCATCTGATGCAAAATACCTAGAAAAAATATTTAAAACTAAATCGGCAAAATTCATCGGCATTAAACTTTCATCAATAGAATCTGCTTCTCAATTTTATACTCACTTGTGTGATTTTATTGAGTTTGGTAAGTGGCCACAAGCTAGAGGGTTTAAATAACTTAAGCTTGATAAAAAGATTAATGCAAAAAGATGTTAAAATATAAATAATATGATTAGCTCAGAAAATAGTAACACTACTTCAGAAGATCTGTATGGTTTATTTTCTTTTTCTTATAATGATTTTTCTGATCCAATTCAGTGGTCAGATGCCACAGGTATAAGCAGAATTAAAAAATATCCAAATGGTTTTGCTTCATTATACAAAATAGGTATTACTAATGAAAATAAATCTGAAGACTCTTCGATAAAACAGCTATGGGTAAGTGTGAGCTATGGAAAAGAAACAGAAGGAGGAATCACCCTTGGTGGTTCAGAAAAAATTTCAGACCCAGTTGACTTAGACTTTAAAGATGAATTTTCTTATAACACAGTCAAAAGAGTTTTCTATTTTAAGAAAAAAGGAATTTCACCTTTAGGATTAATCGTACACATTGAAAAACAGCATATCAAACCAACTAAATTTTTCTATGGCTTTATATTAAGAACGAGGTTATTTTTTTGGAGAAAATTTCTTACTTCTTTAATAAAATTGTTTGATAAGACCTTAACAGGAATTTTGTGGCTTATCTCTGGAGAAAGAACGTCTGAGGACATATGGAGTAGGATGTTGATGGATAAAAATAAAGTTGGTTTATATGCCAATAATTCTAGTAGAGTTCACAATATACCTCTTAAACCTGCGGAATTTAGCAATGTTGGCACTATTGATTTTTTTGGATATAAAGCAAAACGTTGGTCGGTTATATCTTTTTGTGTTATCCATTTAGGCATATCCATCGTGTTTATAACATATCAATACAAACCCAGTTTATTAAAATTTTTATTTAACAATAATTTTCTAACCCTTTGTTATATAGTAGTTAGTTTCGCTTTTTTTGAGTCGTTAATACCGGAAACCTTAAAGATACTAACAAATAAATTTATACCTAATATTTTTAATAAAATCGTTTTTAAGAGCATAAAAGTGTAAGCTATATTCTTTATATCTTTTTAATATAAATTACTCTTAAAACAAAATATGGAGATACCCTTAGAACCCAAAACCCTAAACGCTCTTAAATGAATAACGTAAATTTTAGACAAAAATAAAATTTTCTATAAAATTGGAGGTAGTCTTGCGACCGAGTCCTTGCCCTCTTTTTATGTATAGAGATAAACAGAAAAGAAATCTGCTATAATATAAATTATATGGAGAAAAGTAGTCAAGAAATTACAATCAACAAGGAAGATGTTGAGCCTTACATTTATTTTGTTTGTTCAATGGCACAGCGAGGTAAAATGTATGGAGGTCTCAGTGGTAAAAGTGATTATATAGGAGGTATTTTTGATCGTTGGATAAATATTATTCCTGAGAGTGTTATATTTAATAAATATTTTTTACCAAAAATTGCAAATAATTTATCTGTTATTTCTGATTATTATGAATATGATCCGAAAAAATCTGGGATTGCCCCGGATGTTCTTGGTGTAAAAGTAGGAGCTAATGCCAAGCCTTTTGTTGAATATGTAAATAAATGGCACGCCTTAAATAAGGCACCTCAAATTGAAGTTAAGTCATTCAAGAAATCGCAATATATGGTTAGCTTAAGAAATCAAGGTTATGACAATAAATATCTTGTGATGGTAGAAACGAACCTTGATAGTGATTATCTTTTACCATTTTTTGAAAAAACAGTTATCAGTGAAGATATTTATAATAAACTCAAAATGGATGATAATGTTTTTATAAAGACAAATATAAATAATGATCTATCATCTGTTACAAAGATTAAACGTGATAACACGAATTTAGGATCTCTAAGACTTATTACGGTTTGTTTAGCTGGCGACTTTATGGGGTATTCCTACTTATGTAATGGAGGAGAAAGCCCGTTTTATATAAAAGGAATAAACGAAACTAGAACACCAAGAGTACTACCGCAAACTATACCTTTTTCAGATTGGGTCAATAAAAAAATAGATAACTTCTATAGTTGGAAAGAAAATAAGTTAGATAATAATAAAAAGCACAAATTAATTGATATATACATAGAAAATGCAGACAAAATTCAAGTTTTGAAAAACAGTAAAAGCTCAATTACTATTTATACAACAGACAAGGTAAAAATAAATGACACCGAATTAGGGGCAAACAAAACATACATCATTAAGTTTCAATTATTAGATAGATCTAGTTCAAAAAACGGTGAGTATTTCATGCACAAATCTATTATAGATAAAATTCCAAGCAAGGAGAACATTATGATTGATAATATAAAGCAATATATAAAATAATCACTCCATCGCCTTCATAATCTGCCTCGCAACTGCTTCCAGAACTGGAACGCTGACTGAATTTCCTGCCTGTTTATACAAAGCGGAATCAGAAATATTTGGCAATGTATAATCTTTAGGAAATCCTTGAATTCTAAAACACTCTAGTGGTGTTAATTTTCTAATACCTTTTTTATCTTTAATAATAGGAACATTGTGGCCACCTGTTCCCATGTTTGCTGTAAGCGTTGGACAAACTCCTTTTTTATTCTCTCTTACATATTGTCTACGCCATTGATAGACCTTATTTTCTTCTTTAATATGATCCTTTAATTTCTCAAATAAAGGTTTATCATTGTAGTAATATTTTGCATGAACATTCTTTTCTAGAATATCAGAGATAGAAGTAGTCAATTTTACTGGTGTTGGAAATTCAAATTTTTCATGATTCTTTTTATCTTTAAATCCAACAATATAAATACGTTCACGGTTTTGTGGAATGTTTCCGTATTCCATACTATTTAAAACTTTTACTTTTAAATGGTAACCAAGGTCGGTTAAAGTTTGCTCTATAATACTAAAAGTTTTTCCTCCGTCATGACTTTTTAAATTTTTGACATTCTCAAGTAAAAATCCTTTTGGTTTTTTAACTTCAATAATTCTTGCAACATCAAAAAATAAGTTACCTCTTTCTTTTGTATCATTAAAACCTTGTCTATATCCAGCAATTGAAAAAGCTTGGCAAGGAAAACCACCTAAAAGAAAATCAAACTTAGGTAAATCATCTATGCCTATCTTTCGCATATCTTCAACTATTAATTTTGAATCTTTAAAATTAAGGTCGTAAGTATCTTTACATTTTGGCTCAAAGTCATTTGCAAAGACAGTTTTAAAACCTGCATTTTCAAAACCAATTCTTATTCCTCCAACACCAGCAAATAAATCGATTGTTCTAAATGGGTATTTTACTTTTTTATTTTCTGGTTCTTCTGTATCATAATTATTTATATTTCTTATAACTTGTACAACTACACCACGCACTTCAACCTCAGTTCTATAAAAAGGTAACATTGACTGATTTGCTGGCTGTAATCTAAACCTATCTTTTTCTCTATATAGTTTTTTAAGAGTCGCTTCATTATTATCAATAACAGCGACAACAGTCTGACCATTCTCCGCAACTGATTGCTTTTTTAGTATCACAATATCGCCATCAAAAATACCTTCTTCTACCATACTCTCTCCAACAACTTTAAGAGCATAATAATCTTTAGGATTTTTAATATTCGTTTTATTTACAGAAATATATTCATCAGCATATTCAATGACTTCTAATGGTTGACCTGCTGTAATTCTTCCTAAGATTGGGATATCAACTAAAGCACTCATATCACTTAAGATAGTGAGTCCTCGAGGCATATTATTTTCTTTATCTAAATAACCCTTATCTCTTAGTGATGAAATATGCTCATGTATAGTTGAAACAGCCTTGAGTTTTAATTTTTTTCTAATTTCTTCAATGGTTGGTGCAATACCAGAATCATCAACATAATTTTTTACAAAGTCGTAAACCTCCTTTTGTTTCTTGGTTAATGTTGATGTTGTGGTCATAGTTAAAAAATAATTTTTCTTATATTTTTAGTATAACCGAATAAAAACCGAAAAGTGGAGCGTTATCCACACCCCACTCGGAAAGCATCAAAATAATTGCAAAAAATTAAAAAAATCTTTAATGAATTATTTGGTACACTATACGTACAACCATGTCCTCCCCCTCAAAACTCCCCCTCATAATCTTATTCATAACATCTCTCGCCTTCTCTAGAACAATGTTCTTTCTTTTTGCTGACCCTGAAGGTCCAAATCTTCTTCATTTAGAAGACCTATAATAAAACGGCCATATGGCCGTTTTATTATTTTGTATAATTTAAGATTTTCTTTTGATCTTCAGTAGCCCTAGTAAGGACATCCATAAAAACCTTCTTTTTCTCACGAGAAGGCGCCTCTCGCACGAAGTGTGAGAAATCCGTAGTAACCCCTTCTTCTTTAGAGAATAAATATTTCATAAATTTCATAGTTTCAGTGTATCAAGCGATTCAAAGTTTCCCTAGTATAGATTATATATAAAAAGGGCGAGTATTTTTGTGGTATAATTACTATATAAATAATGTTTTTATTTTATAAAACACAATGAATAACACACCCTTTGAATTAATCAAAAGAGTAACTGAATATGGGGCAGAGTATTGGATTGCACGTGAGCTTATGCCTTTGCTTGGGTATGATACATGGCGTAGATTTGAAGATGCAATTAATAGAGCCATTGAATCATGTAATGCATCAGGAGAAGATTCTAGTCAAGAGTTTTTGCCAGCTCCGGCAAAAACCTTAGAGGTCGGAGGTCGTCCTGGAAAAGACTATATACTGTCACGATATGCATGTTACCTTGTTGCACAAAATGGTGACCCCTCAAAAGAAGAGGTCGCAAATGCTCAAATGTATTTTGCAGTACAAACTAGAAAGCAAGAGGTTCAAGAAATACTCATAGAGGATAAGCGAAGAGTAATGCTTCGTGAGGAAATGAAGAAGCACAATACAAACCTTGCTTCTGCTGCTCGAGAAGCTGGTGTTATTGATTCATATGATTATGCAATATTCCAGAACTTTGGTTACCAAGGTCTGTACGGTGGTTTAGGAATGAAAGATATCCACAAAAAGAAAGGACTCAAGAAATCACAAAAGATACTTGACCATATGGGCAGTGAAGAGCTTGCTGCTAACCTATTTCGAGCAACTCAAGCAGAAGCAAAGTTGAGACGAGAAAATACACGAGGTAAGACTAGTGCAAACGAACTCCATAAAAGTGTTGGTGCAATGGTCAGGCGGACAATTAAAGAAATTGGTGGAACTATGCCAGAACATCTTCCTGTTGCTGAAGGAATTAATAAGACAATAACTAAATTAAAGAAAGATACCACTATCAAGAAATTACCTAAATCTAAAGAATCTCAAGCTTTGAAAAAACTTGCTGAACTAGACGGTAAAAAATAAACCATTATTACTGGTAGAGAAAACTTTATTCCAAAGAGGTCAGGTTTCAAATCTAATTATTCTCTCAAAAGTACTTGTGGGATGAAGTATAAAATTTTCTGAATCCACCTCCCAACATTCTCCTTTATACTCAAATCATGTATTTCAAATCAAAAAAGACATCCCTCATAATCTTATTCATAACATCTCTTCTCTCTTCTCGAGCAATGTTTTTCTTTTTCGATGACCCTGAAGGTCCAAATCTTCTAATTGTAACTGTGATGGCCGTCGTCATATATTTTTTATCCTTGAGAATATATTCATTCAAACCTTTACATTTATCTTTCACAGGTATTAAGAAGCTTTTACTGTTAATTTTTATTCAAATAATAATAGCCACTACTTTCTATTTTTGTTTGAAGTAAATTTCAAGTTTTGCACTAGACACTGGACCCGCCTTGCCGGCGAGGCAGGTCTCCGCCTTCGCGAGGATGACACAGATACCGTAGCAAGCCATAGGGAATCAATCTTAATTTTGTATAGTTACTACCGTTCCAAGTGGAGCCCAATCATACAAAATCTTAGCAAGCTCTGGCGGAAGATTAATACATTCATTCGACTGATTTGTACCATAACGGTCATGCCAATACGCTCCGTGAATAACTGCCCCATCTTTTGTGAAGTACATATTCCACGGCACACCCGGTAAATCAAACGGGGTGTCAGTTACTCCTGGTAGTGGCCCTTGCATGTATCTACTTGGAGTTTTTTTATAAATAGTAAAAGTACCTAGTGGAGTAGGAGCATCTTTCACACCAGTCGCAACTTTTGTCGTCATAAAAAGTTTGTCCCCATCGTATGCGTATATCATGTGGTCAGATAAATCGACAATAATTCTTTTTGATGTTGCAGGTGTAAAAGACGAAAGTACTTCCTCACCATTATCAGAAACAACACGCCCAGCGACAGCCGGTATATACCAATCCTTTACCGTACGATCGGGGTATCTGAGTTGTTCGTCAAAATGCACGTGATACCATATTTGACCATTTTTCTCTTCTTTGCTTTTTATTTTAAATATCATACCAGTTTCTAGTTCATATACTTTTTCATTTTTCTCACCCGGACCAGAATGTGCAGATATGCAAAGCCCTAGAGAATCGAAATTGCAACCCTCCGTTATTACAATGTATTCGAACTTTCCCTTAGGATATTGTGGTACAAAGGGAACCGGATTTATTTTTTCTGGCACATTTGTTTTTATGTCTATTTTGTCCAGAGCAAAAGAAGAATTCTCATATGAAATATAAAAAAGAATACCAAAGAGTATGAAAAGAAAACTGGTGTACTGTTTTTGATTTGACGTCATATGTTTCAAAGAGAGAGGAGACCCATCGTCACAATCTGATCGCAACGTTCAACCAAAATCGTCATTTTTGTGTACTGTCCTCGGCTTTTTAGCTCACCTTGGATGTCCACCAAGTTGGGGAACTCCAACCCTCGCCTTTTTAACTCAGCCATCACGTTAAGAATTTCTCGACGTCCACGCTCTTCCGCAAGTTTTTGTTGTTGCTCGGGAGTGAGCTCAACTAGTCGGCAAAAGCTTCGAAAAATCCAATTTAAAAAAGAACGCATAAATTTCTCCTGAAAGTTATAACAACATCCTACACCCTTTCCCAAAATTATTCCATTAGTTCATTTATCTTTCTAACCGTGTTTATATTTCTCCCTGTCATATTTTTATACACTTTTGTACCAATAAACTTTCTCATACCACTTTTGGAATAATTTATTCTTTGTACATTTCACACAATGGCACCTGGAATATATATTAAATTATCAATATCTGGGTTATTCAGAATTAATTTTAATGTATTTTTGTTATCAAATTCGTCCCACAAAAATAGAACCTCTGTCCTCTCTTCATCATCATTTTTCCAACCAAGAGAAACTTTTTTGCAAATTTTATTTATATCTTTACTATCCCTTATCACAACCCTAAGTTCTAATTTAAAATCTTTTTTCAAAACTTTTTCTATTTCTTTCACTAATTTAACTCTATCTTTTTCTTTTGTTTCAAAAAATATATTTCCACTATTTATATAAGTTGAAACCCTCTCATAACCTAAGGACTCAAAACTTTTTTTGAGTTTAGACATTTCAACTTTATTATTTCCACCAACATTTATTCCGCGAAGTAAAGCTATATATTTAGTCATATTAAAAAGTATATCCAGTTATTTAAATTATCCCTAATCTGATTTAATATCTAGTGGACACATAGTCAATGTAAAACACCGCCCCTTCCGTGGCGGTGCTTTACTAATTCCTGACTTATCTATTTCAGTGGATTTTCTCCTTTGATTACACGAAGCAAGAAAATGACGACTGCGATAACAAGCAAGATATGGATGAAGCTTCCTAAGATATGAAATCCTAGAAAACCTACGAGCCAAAGAATAATTAGAATTGTCGCTATTGTTGTAAGCATAAATTTGATTTAAGTATCAATGAATAAATTTTTTAGAATATTTTTTAAGTAAAATTTAATTTACATAAAATTTTCTAAAAAGTTATTACTAATTTGTACGAAATGAATTATTTGGACCAACAACACTTACATTTCCAGTAGAATCAGTTGCTATTATTGTGTAATAGTAAACTGTGTTTGCTAGTAAATTAGGAATAGTTACTGTGTGTGCTGTTCCCATGTTACTGAAACTATTAACTGAAGAACCACCAATAGCTCCGAAGCCGTTACTATTCATATCGCCTTCGTTAAACATTAGCGGTGAAGTATTATAAACAACACGCGCTATTGTATTTTCACTTGTATTGAAGGTGAAAGTAGCACTGTTACTGCTTTGATTTTTTACTACATTGTAAAATGCAGGTCCAGAAATATCAGCAGTTGTCCAACCACCAGTTGCGATAAGATCATTGATCTTTTCTTTTGTCATTGGACCTACACGGCCATATCCTGTTGTTCCAGGTGTACCTGAACTAACAAGATTATATGTTGACTGAAATCTCCTAACTGCGGCACCTGTTAGGCCTCCGAAGTAACCCGTAATAAGTCCTTCTGGATAAATTGCTGAGTTATCAGCAAAGAAGGTCTGAAGATTTGTAACATTACCATTAGTTTGACCTTGATCAAGTGTAGCGGTAATTTGATTGTAAGCGTAAACTTGAGAAGCAAGACCTACAGAAACAAGAAGTGCTAAAGCAGAATACGTACCAACATTCATTATTTTTTTCATAAGAGTTAATGATTATTTTTTATAAAAAGAAACTTAGTGAATTAATTTAGAGTGAATATTTTGTTAAATATTAGAGTCAAAATTAATTAAGAACATGTATATAATTTCATACATCCTATACACTCATTCACTGTAACACCTATGTTTGAAAATAGCTAGTCATTTTTAATGTTAATTTAATATAATGTGGATAACTTAACTTTAAATACCAAAAAAGCCTTATAAAGACGTGTATTTGATATCCACATATTTTCTTTTAATTTAACTAAAAAGAGAGATGTAGGATAAAAGAAGCAAGGAGAAAGAAGTACGGAGTATGAAATAGATACGGGTGTCATACCCGCGGAGGCGGGTACCTGCCTCGCCAGCTGGCGGGTCCAGGTCTGTATTCTAAATTAAACACTGGATTCCCATTTTCATGGGAATGACACAAACACGAGAACAAAATTGTATTTATCTACAATCTAAAATCTAATGTCTAAAATCTAACGTCTACCCCTACAAAAAAAGTGGGAGTGAGATAGTAAAAGTCGTACCCTTTTTTATAACACTAGACACTTCTATATTTCCATCATGAGACTCTACTATCCACTTTGATATAGCAAGTCCTAAGCCAGTCCCCTCTCTCTTAGTGTCTCTTGCGTTTTCTGCTCTATAAAATCTATTAAAAATATTTGGCAGGTCTTCTTTTTCTATTCCGATACCATTATCTTTAATTGTAATAATTATATATTTTTTATCTTTCTTCGCATTTATAATGATAGAACCTTTTTCTTTGCCATAAAAAATTGCATTACTGATAATGTTAGAAAAAAGTTTTTCTAAATAAATCCTATCACCAGCTAAAGAAACATCAGGAATTTCTTTTATTTCTATTTTTATATTTTTTGTTAATGCTAAAGTCGCGCATCTTTCTGTTACATTTTCTATAAGCCTTAAAAGACTCACCTTACTTTTAAAAATTTTCTGATGAGCAATTTTATTTTCTGAAGTGAGAGTGGTTAAATCTGAAAGCAATTCAGCGAGATGGTTTATTTCTACATTTATAGCCTTAAAAGTTTCCACCTGAGAGGCATTTTTATCTTTATTTCTAAGTGCCAGCTCTACATTTCCTTTTATAATCGCGAGTGGAGTACGCAATTCATGTGTAGCATCCGCAATAAAATTAGTTTTTAGTTTTTCTTGTTCAAGAAATAAAATAGATTTATCTACTGCGTCTATTCTTTTTCTAATACTTATATCGCGGATATTACATTGCATAACACGCTCATTCCCTGCCATATAAGCATTACTAACAAATTCAACCTCAATAAGTCTTCCGTCTTTGGTTTCGAGAGGTAAGTCTTCATAAGCTACATATCCTGTATCTTGAAGTGCTTTAAAAGTTTCCTTACTGGCTTTTATATTCTTAAAAGCACCAACCTCCCATAATTTTTTCCCTAAAAATTCTTCTTTTGAATAACCAAGTAATTCTATAAGAAATGGATTAACGTCCGTTATTTCTCCCGTCTGTGAATCTAAAAGAAGAATACCATCACGAGCTGTTTCAAAAAGTCTGCGATATCTTTGTTCACTTGCTAGTAACTTCGAGGCTATTACTTTTTCGTTATTTAGTTTTTTAGTCATAAAAATTAAATTTAATTTTCTAATTTTCTTTGATTGCGTAACCAACACGATGTATTGTTTGTATTAATGGTTCCTTTCTTCCAGCATCAACTTTTCTACGAAGATATCTAACATGGACATTAAGCTCATTATTTGTTTCAACAAAGTCCGGACCCCATACTTCATTAATAAGTTGTTGTCGTGTTACTGCTTGCCCCTTACTACGAATAAGAGAACCTAAAATACGATATTCTTTTGGTGTAAGTAAAATAACTTTACCGGCGCGAGTAACTTCATGTTTTTTACCATCGATAATAATATCAGAAACACTTAAAAGTGGTACTTCGGCAATTTTTCTACGACGAAGCACGGCGCGAATACGAGCAAAAAGTTCATCTAATGAAAATGGTTTTAAAAGATAATCATCAGCCCCAGCGTCTAATCCTTCTACTCTGTTTTCAATAACTCCACGCGCTGTAAGCATAATAATAGGAGTGTGTATCATTCTTGCTCGTAATTCTCTACAAACATCCATTCCGTCTTTTTTGGGAAGTGTTAGGTCAAGAATGATTAGTCTATAATTACCCTTAAGAGCTTTCTCTAGGCCTTCCTCGCCATTATATGCCACATCAAAAGCATATTTTTCACTGCGAAGAGCTTTCTTGAGAATCTCTACAAGTTTTTTTTCGTCCTCAATAATAAGTATAGCCATATTAGAATATTAAACTCTTATTAAAAATTTGTCAAGCAGTTAAGGCGACTAACGGCTTAGGGGAAGCGATTGGTTATGAATATAAATTATATCTAATGACTCTAGTGCAGGAGTATGGAGGAAGTAGTAAGAAAAAATTTAAATTTTGTGTAATTATGTATTTCGTACTCCATACTCCTTTCTCCTTACTTCTTAGCATTAACTTTATCCAAAGTTAATGCTACATAAAAAGTGGTTCCGGGATTTAACTCTTCATCTTCTTTTGCTCTCTCTACACTTGATGATTTGTGTGCTGGAGAATTAAACCAAATTTTTCCACCGGTATTTTCTACAATTGATTTAACAATATAAAGCCCTAAACCTGTTCCGCTGGTATCTTTATCCCTCGCATTATCCGCTCTAAAAAGTTTTGTAAATATTTGCTTCTGTTGATTTTTTGGTATTCCATAACCAGTATCAGAAACTTTTATTAAAATCGTTTTCTTTTTATCAAAAGAAATAGTAAATTCTATTGTCCCACCATTTGGTGTATATTTAACAGCATTTGTTATAAGATTTTGAAAAACAATATGAAGTAATTTTGGATCAGTCAAAAAAACTGAAGGGCCTTTAATAAATTTTTTAATAATAATAAATTTCTTTTCTTTTATATTTTGTTTTTGTTCATCAAGCACAGCCTGTGCAAGTAAAACTATATCTGTTGGTTTTGGTTCTGACATAAATGTACCTAATTCAATACGCGAAACATCTAGTAAAGTATTTACTAATTCAACCATGCGTTGATTTCCTTGATAAATTTCTTCAAGATATACCTTTTGATTTCCACTAAACGACTCTGCCCCTTTTAAAAGCATTTCTGAATACCATCCAATAGACGTGAGTGGTGTACGAAGTTGGTGAGACGCAAGAGAAACGAATTCTGTTTTTGCTTTATCTATATCTCTTTCAGAAGTTACATCTCGAAAAACTTTAATTGTCCCAATAACTTTTTTGTTAAGAATAACTGGAGTTGCAATACTTGCAACAGGAAATTTTGTATTATCTTTACGGACATAATATGAGTTTGTCCTTGCACTAATCGCCGTACTACCAGAGAGAGCGACGCTTACAGGGTGTTTTTCCAAAAGAACTCGCTCGCCCTTTTCGTCCTCAAGAGGCATAACTTCGACGAAACCTTTTCCTACAACTTCTGTACTTTTTTTACCAAGAAGTTTCTCGGCAGTTCTATTAATAAGAATGATATCCCCTTTTTCATCAGTAACTAAAAGCCCATCACCAATTGAAAGTAATATTGCTTCTTCCTTTGCTCTTGCCATTTCAAGACTTTTTGTTCGTTCAAGAACTTTATTCTCCAAAGTTTCATACGCCTCTTTTAGTTTATTCGCAGTTACAAGTAAGTTACGGCGAACCTCTTCTTTTTCCTCTGCGGTTGCTGCCAATTTCGCTGCTGTTATAACAAGCTTCTGTCTCACGTCTTCTTTTTCTTCTGCGGTTACAGCAAGCTTACGACGAGCATCTTCTTTTTCTTCAGCGGTTACTGCCAACTTACGACGTGCGTCTTCTTTTTCTTCTGCGGTTGCTGCAAGCTTCGCTGCAGTTATAACAAGCTTCTGTCTCACGTCTTCTTTTTCTTCTGCAGTTATGGCAAGTTTTTCTGCGGTTGCTGCTAATTTCGCAGCTGTTACGGTAAGTTTCTCAGCAGTTACGGCAAGTTTCGCAGCTGTTACTGCCAGCTTACGCCTGACGGCTTCTTTTTCTTTAGCGGTTACAGCTAATTTTTTTGCAGTCAAAGCAAGCTCGGCGGCTGTTATTGCGAGCTTACTACGCGCACTTTCTTTTTCCTTGGCAGTCCTTGCTAATTTTTCCGCTGTTGCTGCTAATTTCGCAGCAGTTACTTCGAGCTTACGACGAACAACTTCTTTTTCCCGCGCAGACACTTCAAGCTTACGACGAACATATTCTTTTTCTTTAGCAGTTACAGCTAATTTTTTTGCAGTAGCGGCAAGTTTCGCAGCTGTTACTGCCAGCTTACGCCTGACGGCTTCCTTCTCCTTGGCAAGAACTTTTAGATTTAGAATAATATCACGCGACGTAGGTACAAGGACTTTTTTTTTCATAAAGAATTAATTTCTTATTTTAGAATTTCTTTTACTTTTGCAACTATGTTTGCTATCGGAGTATTTGATTTTATGAAAAAATCTTTTGCCCCGAAAGCTTTGGCATATTTTTCATCATCTTTTTGACTTAAATTACTAAGAACAATTATTGGAGTTTTTATTTTCATTTCTTTCAAAATCGCAAGCACTGTAAATCCATCCATTTTAGGCATTATTAAATCACAAAGAATAAGATCGAAGGTCTCTTTTTCAAGAATATTTATTCCATCAGAACCATTAAACACTACCTTAGTCAGAAATCCTGCATTGTTGAGGTTAAGTTCAAGCGCTCGTGCCAAGGGTTTCTCATCTTCAATTATTAGTATGTTCATTATTCTTTATATTAATCTTTTATTAAATTTTAGTCAAGGAACAACTTCGACGCCATTTATTCCTTTATTTCTTTATCTGTAAATATTACAAGTCGTTCTCTATAATTTTTATTTTCTGTATCCCAAGTTCCACCACAAGTTATTAAATTAAGATGCGATTTTCCATCATTTGATGTAAATACAGCCGCGGAATTATCCAGTGGATTATATTTTTTGATATTACTCACTATAAAAGTTGTAATCACATTATTGCTATTTTTAATAGTAACAATATCTCCAATTTTTACTTTATATAAGTTATCAAAAGCTGCTGATTTATTATTTATCCATCCATAATGTCCATCTATAACGGCACTACCAATCTCCCCTGGATAAACACCTAAATTAAACCACCCTACATTTTCTATGAGTTTCGGCGTATCCATTTCTCCTGAAGGTTTTATACCAACTGACTCAACTAAAGCATCGACACCGATACTTTCTATTTTTAAATGCATCGGTACAATGGTTTGCAATACTTCATCAGCTAAAACTTTTTTTTGGGTAGTTGTATAAAGAAAGAATATAAGAAAGAAGATTAGTCCAATAATCGAAATTATTACAGGTGATTTTTTTGTTGTGATATTTATTTTCATGTGTTTCAAAAATTTCACAGGTAAAAACTAATTAAAAACTAATTATTAAACTTATAATTCTAAGTATTTCTTTTTTATAAACTCTAAAAAGGCTTTGTTGTTTTATTTTTTGTTAAATTTAAAACAGATACAAAAATAACACTTAATAAAGCTAGAAAATTCCAAGGGAAAAAGTTAGGGTCCGGGTCAAGTCCAGCGTCTGGGAATAAAGGAACCACTGCCGTTGTTGTAGAAACAATTAATACTGTTGGTGTTGGTATTACTGTTATTACGGGGACAGCAACAACAACCGTAGCATTCGCAGTATCTGTAACAGTTGTAAAGTCAGCAGTACCGCTTGCTATAGCTATATTTGTAGTAGTTTGAGATAAATTCATAGCACATGAATATTTCCAACTCTCAGTTATTTCAAGTTTTGAATTACTATTAATATCACCAGATAATAAAGTTATATTAGAACATTTATCATCAACTAAAGTAACGTTAGATAGTGGAATACTTCCAGGATTTGAAATTACATAATCATAAACAACAGACCCTCCACCAATAGGTAAACTTACAGGTGTTGCAACTTTCGTAACATCTATTCTCGGTGTAACCCATGGCATAGAATATATACCACCCATATCAACATTTGGTGGTGGAGGTGGAAGTGTACAAGATGTTGGCAATGTAAGAACATCGTCTACTGCTGTTGTTACTGTTCCACCGAATGATAACGCGCGTCCAACCCAATTAACATTAGTTCCTAGAGTTATACCAGAAGCATCAATATTATTTCCTTTAAAGGTTGAATTGGCTCCTAATGTTGCGGCTTCAGTTGGTGTCCAAAAAACATCACAAGCTGATGCACCAGATAATGTAACAACGGAGTTCATTACTGTCGTAAGCGCACCATTTACTCTAAAGATATATGTCCCTGCCCCACTTAAAGTAATACCGGCAGTTCCAATAGATGCAGCACGTGTAGCCTGAGTACAATATACTCCTGGCGAATAAACTCCGATTGTTCCGTGTGAAGTATCTGTCGCTAAGTCAATTGCTGTATCAGGAAATGTAAATGTACAAGGTTGAGAATTCAAAGACGTTAAAAGATTTCCCTGATCTGTACCTGCAGTAGAATATGGCGCACCAGATCCATAATTTGGATGTATTCCAGCTGGGTTAACGGCTGGTGGTGTAGTAAATCCAATGTCTCCGGTAACAGTAGTCCCTGGCACGGTGTTAGTATAGGTGCTACTAAGAATAGTATAAGATGACGTTACTCCGAAAAATGGAGTCGTCGCAGCAAATACTTTAATTGCTCCGATAATACTTATCACAATGAAAAGACTTATGCCTGCGATTATTATTTTGTTATTAATTTTTTTCATGTTTTTTATCTAATTCGAATTCGAAAACTATTTTTAATGTGAGTTAATATAAGCCCTTGTTATGCTACCGAAGTTTCCTAATGGAGGAGTTATACCAACACTCGCTTGATATTCAGCTAATGCAGAGCGAGTTAAATCACCGAAGTAAGATGTTGCTCCGACACTAGCTAAGTTACGAGCAGAAACACCTTTATTTTGAGAAATCAAAAACAATTGAATGGTTTTTACATCATCATTTCTATTCCCCACAAAACAATTACTTTTAATCATTTTTATTTCTTGACCAAGATTAGAGCTTCCAGCAGAATTATTATTTGAATTATTTAATGTTGATGAATTACAAATATGCCCAGTAGTTATGCTAAATCTATTTCCAGATAAACACCCAGCATCATAATTTGTATTAGTTGAGTTAGAAACAGAAATACAAGGACGCCCTGTTGTTATGCTGAAATTATTTCCATATGAACATCCAGTCTCGTTTGAATTATTATTCGTATATACATTTGTATTTTGTGATGATGACGTTGCAGGAATGGCTGGTGTAGCTGGAATAGTTGCAGTATTTGTTTCTGATGTTGGAGTTGCGGGGATTGCAGGAATTGCTGAAGTAGTAGAAATTTGTGAAGTAACAATATTTGAATCTAATGTAACTGCAGTTTGAGCTAATGCTCTACCATTTAATACAGCTCCTGTGTTAAGGACGATTGCTGTTTGGTCTAATATATTTCCATTAAAGACCGCTGTTGTACCAATAGTTGTTTGACCAGCGACAATCCAGAAAATATTATTTGCTTGCGCACCACCAGCTAAAACTATTTTAGTAGCTGAGCTAAGATCAAGATTTTGTGCTATTTGAAAAATCCAAACATCATTTGCATTACCAGAAAGAGTTACGTCTGTTGGAATTGTAACTCCAGTCCCCCATTTATAAAGTCCAGGGGCGAGTGTTAGTCCACCAATATTTCCTGCGCCAAGTTCTGTTACGGCACCAACGACTCTTCCAGCACCATCAGTGTAAGCAGTCTCCATATCACTAATTGCTGTTGTCATTACAGTTGGGGTTGGATTAGCATAATTCGGTGCATATATTTTTCCAACAACTGTGGGGGATGTTGCAAATGGACTTGCGTCTGTAAGATTCAATCCAAACCCTGTAATAGAAGTTGCCGCATTTGGACTAACCCCAATATCGCCAGTAATTAATGTCGTTCCTGTAGTTGAGATACCAGTCTTTGCCAAAATCGTAAAATTATTTGCTGATAATAGATTAACAGGAGCTGGTCCAGCCGCGTAGATAGTTGTTAATCCAGATAGAGCAAGTATGGCCGAGATGCTTAATAATCCTAAACTCTTTTTTCTATTGATTGTCTTAATGTTATTTTTCATTTTATTTTCTTTTTGTTAATAATTAACCTTTATTTAATTTGTAATTGTTGATGACGCTGTACTGTTTAGAATAAAGATATTTTGTATCTCTGAAATAATACGTGCTTTGGTTGCAACGTCCAGAGTCATTTTTAATTCCCCAGTTGAAATATTTTTAATTTTATTTTCTACATCTTCTACCTTAATATTCGTCTTGTCATTATCTTTTGATAGAAAATTCCACCATGGTCTTGTAATTGTTACTTGTTCTGTTCCATCTCCCCAAACAATAACCAAAACAGTTTCTTTCATTGAAGAAGGAATAAATCCAAAAAGCTTTGTGCTTATATTCCTAGTAATAGAAACACGGTCTTCTTTTAAAGAAACACTTTCAATATCTGAATTTTTATTCACTAAAGACTGAACAAAAAGATGAAGGTCGGCTCCTGAAAGGACTTTAGCTGCGTCGCTTATAGTTTCCCCTCTGTTTTCTTTTGAACGCTCAGTGTCTCCGTCAACATCAAAATTTGTTGTAGATGTTGAATTTATAAAATAATCCTTATCGTTATTTTCATTGGAAGACTCATCTTTCTCAACCTTCTTTGTAGTACTTCCATTTTCTTTTTCTATTGTAACGGTTCCATTAGAAGAAATTTTTTCAACAACAATATCTTCACCATCACGATATACTCCATTTTCATTATTTACTTTAACTGAAGCGACGGCTAAGTCTTCTCCTTGTATAGTACTTATAAGACTTACACTATTTGCAGAAGCAAAAGATAATCCAAGAACTAAACTCAAAACTCCGACTGGAAACAAGATATTTATTTTTTTCATTTTTTTATATTTATTTAATAAGTAGATAATAATTGTAGTGAAAAGCTGTTTATATTTAGGCAACTTGTATCTAATTCCAAGATAACACTATTGTTTTAAAATAGCTAGTGATTTTTAATGTTAATTTAATATACTGTGGATAACTAATAATTATTCCTTATAAACAAAGGGTTAATAAATAGTCTATCTTTCTATAAATTTAACTTAAAATTATAAAATACCAAATTAATAATAAAATTTATTGACAACTAAATTTTATTATTGTAGTTTATATTTAAACTTGTTCAACTCAAAAAGGATTTTATGAACACCGAGAAAGCCAAACGGGTGCTTCGTAGTATCCGAAAAATACCTCACAAGCATTTCGTGTTGCATGGTTCACTTACAAGAAGTAATACGGTTCTTCTCAGACGACCAAATGTTCGATTTAAAAAAAGAAAAGAACTGCATCAAAAAGGAATCTATGCGACTTCATTGACGGAAATTGCTATTATGTATGCGACTTTGGAAAACTCCATTGTGTGGAAATACATGCTTAAGAAAAAAGAAATTTGTATTCTACATAAAATAACAAATGATACAGAAAAAAGTACGCTTAATGTCTACAATGGATACATACATGTGTGCCGTCGTCATACCTTTAATCAGGGAGGCCCTTTGATTTCATTTTCAAAGCGACCAGCACGAGTGGTGAGAACATTTAAAATTTCCCATGAAGTACTTCTATACCTTTGGGATAAGAAGGACATAAAGTTTGTTCCAGAATTTGGAAAGACTAGGGACAAACCGACCGCCACTTAACTATGAAACTGTTGGGAGGCGGTTTTCATTTTTCAAAATTTTTTTAATACCCTATTTCCCTTATAAATGTTATGATGCAAATATGAACAATATACAAATATATATTGGCTACACAGCCGGAATAGTCGGTATTATTCCATATATACCTTTAATAATTTCAATGAGGAAAGGCGAGACAAGACCAAATCTTGCCGGTTGGCTTTTGTATTCTGTTGCCATGATTATGATTGTTGCTAGTAGTATTGCATTGGGTGCATGGCAAGCGGTTTGGTTGGCAATAACTTATATACTTTGAATTACGAAAC
>DOZK01000003.1 GCA_003518045.1 Candidatus Nomurabacteria bacterium | reverse complement strand
AACACTAAATGTTAATTAACTCGCTTTCTCTATACAAAGGTATAATTTCTTCTCTTTTATCTTTAAAGAGTTCGCCCAGAAGATGTAGCCAATACATCGTTTCTTTTGCTTCTTTTTTGCAAATAAAGACTTTATTTGCAAAATCTTTTTTAGAACTCGCACCATTGGCTTCCATATAATTTGCTCCAATACTCGTACATGACCTAACCAATTGTGATAATAATGGTTTTGTTACGGCGTCTTGTGGTAATGATTTACAAAATAAAAGAACTTTCTTACTAAAGACCGTCGTCCTTTCTTCCAAATCATATATAGTGATTTTTGTCATTTGTTTAATTATTTTATTGATTAAAAATTAAAAATTTCAAATTAAAAATTATTTATTCTATAGAAGTTTCTAAATTTGCTTATTCAAGCTCTATAATATACAGTGTACAACATCATGACACCAAAGAAGTCTCTCGGGCAAAATTTTTTAACATCAATTCCTGCGCGTATTGTCATTGTTAATGCTGGAGAACTCACAAAAGGTGATGTTGTTTTAGAAATTGGCCCAGGTAGGGGATTTTTGACTCGTGGATTATTAGACTCTGGAGCAAAAGTTGTCGCTTTAGAAAAAGATAGAGATTTAATTCCTGTACTTTCCGAAATATTTGCTCCTGAAATTAAAAGTGGGCAACTTGTAGTCATTGAAGGCGACGCCCTTCTTTTTGAGCCTTCCACTTTCTACCCTCCACTTTCCACTTACAAACTAATAGCCAATATTCCCTATTACATCACTGGTGCTATTCTCTCTCGATATCTTTCACATAAAAATTCACCATCAAAAATGGTTGTGCTTGTTCAAAAAGAAGTTGCCGAAAGAGTTGTAGCTCGTGATAAAAAAGAATCAATTCTTTCTCTTTCTGTAAAAGTTTACGGTGGGCCAAAGCTGGTTTATAGAGTAAATAAGGGGAGTTTTAATCCAATTCCATCAGTAGATAGTGCTGTTTTACAAATAAATAATATTTCACGAAAGAATTTTAAAAATCAATATCATGAAGAAATGTTTTTCAAAACATTGCATGCTGGCTTTGCACATAAAAGAAAATTTTTAATATCAAACTTACTAGAAGTTTTTAAAGAAAGTAAAAATAGGGAAGAATTCCAAAAACTTTTTGAAGAACTTAAAATATCAGAAAAAATTAGAGCGGAGGATTTGCCATTAGATATTTGGTTACAAATATCTAACTTCCTTACAAAATAAAATTACATTTTTTGTTGTCATCCTGATGAAAATCAGGATCCAGTGTCTGTGTTTGTATTACTGCTTACTGCCCACTGGTTACTAATTTGCCTTAATTAAAGACACTGGACCTGCCGGCGAGGCAGGTTCCAAATCAAGTTTGGAATGACAACCACCGAAAGATCCCATTATTTTATTTTTTCTGTTGTCTAATGTCTACTGTCTCTTCTACAGCTTCGGATTGGTATCCTCAATATCTCCTCGTCTCTACTCGTCGACCTGTTATACTATTCCTATGGAACAAATGACTAATCGCAAATATTTAATTTTATTAGCTGTGCTACTTTTAATAACCGCTTCATCTGCTATTATTCCAGCCTCATGGTTTGGAGTGAGCGATAAAAAAAGTGATGCTTCTTCTGATTTAACTTCTGTACAAATAATTGACACTGTAGGAAAAAATAAAGAAGGGGGGCCTGCAACCTGGAAAGATTTAACCGAAATGGCTTTTAAAAATCAACCAGAAGAATTAGCAAAACTTAAAGAAACTCCGGTTAATCAAAAAGATTTAGACATATTAAATGACCCAGATAATTTAACGGCCTCTTTTTCAAAAAATCTTTTTGTATCTTCAACTTATTTAAATGAAAATGGGGGAGGTGATGAAACTACACAAGATGACATTTTAAATCAATTAATGGAACAAGAGCTTGCAAAAATTATTCCTACTACTTATCTTGTTAAAGATATAAATGTTTCACAAGCTGAAAGTAAGGACTCAATTAAAACTTATGGAAATAATTTAGCTTTAATTTTAAAAGATATGATTACAGAAGCTTCTATTAAAGAAGGCATGGCTGGGGTGTTTGATTATTTAAATACACAAAATGAAAAATCTTTAGAACCTGTTACAAATGATTACAAAAAAGTTGATACTATTATTAAAAAACTTCTAGCTCTTTCTGTTCCATTATCTGCCTCTACTTATCATATAATTACAGTCAATCAAGTCGCTGAGTATCGTGATAATTTATATAATTTATCACAACTAGCAAATGACCCCCTTCGCGGTAGAATTTCATTAGAGAAATATGTTGAAGTGTCTGTATACACACTCTCTTTATATAAAGACTTGTCTAAATATTTTGACACAAAAAATGTTGTCTTCTCTGCAAAAGATGCTGGCTATGTATTTACTGCGGGTTATACTATGAAATAATACAAACTTATGAAAAAAACTATTCTTTATTTAATTCTAACCGTAGTCTTTTATATCTCTGCATCTTTACCAGCCAAAGCGATTTTTTGTGGTAATTGTTATAATGTTGGTCAAGGGGTGTCAGATTCTATAAAACAAAGTTACATGGCAGTGGTAGAAAATATAGGCTCAGTAAACCAAGTCCTTGACACTGTAAATAATACAGTATTAAAACCACTGAAAGATGCTGCGACATTGGTGCAAATAGCTAGAAATGGACAACTGGTAAACACTTTAATTACAGCCTCAACTGGTGGAGACCCGCTTTTAGTTAAAAACCCGGAATTATATTTAAAGAATAAAGGTATTGCAGTTACGCAAGGTGGAGTAGATGCTCTTGCAAAACAAAATGGAGTTTTTAGTAATAGCATAATGAATTCTGTAGTTGCTAAAGCAAAGGTGGACAATTCTTCTCTTGCTACAAAAATAGCTTCTATAAATCAACCAACTATTGCATTAATGCAAAAAGCAAAAATTTGTAATGACACCTCTCTTTCTGCAAAAGCAAGGTCACAAATCACTTTATCTGGAGGAGACTATAATACAGTAAAAGCAAATCTAAATAATTCTCTTTGTGTTGGCAACCCAGCAACTGATCCAGCTCTTGCAAAAAGATTAATGAATGATAGTAATAACAATCCTTCTATTGATACATTATATGCAATTACAAGTGGCAAGAATGCTTATACGGAGGGACAACTGGTTCAGATAGAAATAAATAAAGCTGCTTCTGAAAAAGTAGCTTTAGCAAAAGTAGATTCAACATCCGGAATAAAAAGTAAAACGACTTGTACAAAAATGGCATCAAATGGAATGTGCTTAGAAGAAACTATCAGTCAAGCATCTAGCGTATTGAGTAAACAATTTCAAGATGCACTGGGCGCCGATATGAAAGTGGCAATTAGTTCCTTTGGTAGTGGAGCAGGGTCTATTATAGGAACGGCATTCAATGCTGTAAGTTTATTTAAAGGCTTCTCTTCTACAATGCAAGGAATAACTGGCTCATCTGGTGGAAGCTCTGGTAGTGGAAATAATGGCACACAGGGAACTGTATCTATTCCAACAACCGCATCTCTTCCTACTACGACATCAGTAAATACTACTTACACTTCGTCTGTTGGTTATTCCCAAGATTTAAAAAACAATCCACAATCAAAAACTGTTGTTTCTGATGCTCCAAAAGATTTCTTAAAACAACATCAAAAGGCGTTGGACGATTTGAAAAAATCAAATAATAATTATATTGCTACAATAAATTCATACAATACTGAATTAGAAAAAATAAAAAGTTGTTATGATAATCTCGTAGCTAAATATGATGAATTTACGTCCGCTGACCCTCGATTTGTCGCAGCACAAAGTTTTTATAATGAAAAGAAAAATACTAACACTGCGGAAGCAAATAAAATAACAACTGAATTAAAAAAAATAGATTTAACTTCTACTTTAGTTAAAAATACAATTACTAGTATAGACAACTCTAACTCAACTGACGAAATATCTGCCATATTTAAAAACTATCAAGATAAAGTAAGAGATAACGACTTACCAAGTTTAACTTCCGGAATAGCTGAGGTTGGTAAGCAAATGGAATTCGCTGGAGAGTTACAAATTAGTACGATAGAAGGTGGGGAGATATTTAATATGGATGCTACTTGCACAAAAACAAGGCAAGATTTGGAATTTCAAAGAACGGGTGGATACGGTGGGTCAGGGATGTAGGATGGTTAGCGGTTAATATTAAACTAGAGCCAGATGCCAACAAAACACATCACGAAAGTGGTGTTTTTTGTTTCCTTTTTCTGAATGGGCTTTATATGTTATTATAAACATATGAAAAAAGTATTAAAAATGTATGAATTTCCAGTTCTTATAGAAAAAGACAGTGGAAATAGTTTTTTTGCTACAGCCCCAACATTACAGGGCTGTTACACTTCTGGTAAGACATTTGCTGAGGCTGTAAAAAATATACAAGATGTTCTTTCGCTTTACATACAAGATTTAAAAGAAGACAGAATGAAAATTCCAAAAAGAAAAACTATAAGTTTTATGTCTGTTGAAGTGTCCGCATAAATATGCCAAAACTTCCAAAAGCAAGAGAAATTGAAAAAGTTTTAAAATCACTCGGGTATGTATTATCTAGGCAAAGTGGTAGCCACGCTATCTTTAAAAATACAGAAGGAAAAAGAATTGTAATTCCTATTCATGGTGGAAAAGAAATTAGTATTGGAGTATTTTTGGCTATTCTTTCTGATCTTAATATGACCAAAGAAGAATTTTGGGAGAAGAAATAGTTTCTTTTAATTACTTTGAGTTACGAAACTCTTTGTTTTGGTTGTCATCCTGATGAAAATCAGGATCCAGTGTTTCTAATTTTAAAGCACGACACTGGATTCCAACTTTCGTTGGAAAGACACAAATACGAGTTTCATAATTCAATCTTTTTGCAAGGGGTACCCTTGTCGGGGACAAAACAAGGGTACCCCTTGTAACCTCCTTTCTTTGTCCAGAAAGATTTAATTTTACGAAGGCCTTGCCTTCGTAAAGACTTAGACTATATTTTTGTATTATCTACAATCTTCAGCCAGAGGCTGATCAGCCTCTGGCTGAAAAGTCTATTGTCTAAATAATCTCTTCGGATTGGTATCCTCAGTATCTTCCTCGCCAATGCTATTCTATACATTCACACTGTTGTGTTCAGTATCTCCTCGCCATTGCTCGTCGACCTGCTATACTCTTAATATGAAACACTTCTGGGTATTTACCTTTGTATCCATAATCATCACAGCTTTTTTCGGTGGTTTCGCATTTCCAGAGAAGGGGTATGCGGCGGATGATCTTGCAACATACTTAAATCAGGGTACTGCGATTTTTGATAAAAAAATAGAAGAACTGACTATTGCCAAAACTATCAATCCTTCGCTTGTAGCCAAACTAATAAACTCAGTAAAACAAACAAAACAAGTTTTTTTAGATAGATTTAATAATCCTAAGCCCGTACTAATTGGAGCTCCAACTCCGGAAGAAATTTTCAAACAATCTCTAGAAGAAGCAAGGAATTATAATCATACCCAGGAGAGGTTTGTTTTTTGTGACAACACTCCGACTAAAGATGCTCAAGGATGTAAGGTCATAGACGAATTTGGGTTACTTCTCTCTAAAACAATTGACCCTATAGCAAAATTAGGTAGTCCTGATAACTTAGAGAGCGCCCAAGCAAAATCTACAAACTCAATAACTTCAATAAAGGATTATGATAAATGTACTTCGCTATTTAATTCTTCTATTATCGACTGTATAGACGCAGGAACTACTTGGATAGTAAAAAATATAATTCTTAATATCGTTGGTTTCTTCCTCTGGATGTCTGCAAATCTTTTAAACTTTGCGATGTATCATGGGGTTTTTAAATTTTCAGAATTTGCACCAAAAGAGATTTATAATATTTGGCTAGTTGTTCGGCAAATTATTTCTCTATTTGTATTCTTTGCAGGATTATTTGTGGGCTTTATGGCCATAATAGGTAAAAGTGGGGAGTTTAAAAAATATGTTGTCTTTCTTGTTGTGTTTGGATTATTTGTAAACTTCTCCTATCCTATAGTACGTGTGTTTGTAGATATTTCCAATGTTGTCTCTCTTCAGATTTACCAAACAACTCTTGGTGATGATATTCTGCTTACCGATAATCCAAGTGGGGATGGTACTGCGGGCGCCAGAATAATGAGGTCAATGGGACTACAAGGACTAGTTTCAAGCGCCACCTCTTTGCCTAATAGTGCCAACGCTGGTGGTTTTATAGATCAAGTTACAAGCCTACCTGGTGCTATTGCCATTGTTGGAATTGTTGGGTCCGCAGCCTATATACTTTTTATGATTGTAATGATGTTAATTGCAAGAACGGCTCTTTTGGTTTGTATAATTGTTGCATCTCCAATTTTACTTGTTGATACAATAGTCCCGGCACTCGGAGAAAAAGCTAAGTGGCTACGTGGAGTATTTATTTCTCAACTTTTTGTGGCACCAGTATTTGCAATAATGCTCGCATTAACTTTAAAATTTTTAGATATTTTTAGTGGACTAAATAAGGGACCTTCTGCTTTAACCGGAGCAGGGGCAAATACTACCGCGGTATTTTTCAATTTAATTATGATGCTTGTTATGCTTTGGGTAATGTATAAAGTTACAAAAACAGTTGCTGGTAGCGTGGGAGATACAGTAACTAGTTGGGCAGGGAAAGCTGGAGGGATGGGAACAGGAATGGCACTCGGTGCTGGAGCGGCAACTTTGGGATTTGCAGGAAGAAATACTGTTGGTAGATTTGCGGCTAATTTAGGTAAAAAAGATTGGGGGGGAGGAGTTCTTGGTAATGCTGCAAAAAGTACTTTCAGTAAAATTGGAGATGCTTCATTTGATAGCCGTAAATTTGGTGTTGTCCAAAGCCTTGCTAGTACTGCTGGCATAACCAATCTAGGTAAAGGTGGGCAAAATGGTTACACAAAAAATCGTGAAGAATACGAAGAGAAAACTTTTAAAAGGGCAGGGGAGATAGGAAATGATGAAGCTAGAGCAGAATATCTAGGTAGAAGACTCCCAACGGGAAACCTTGCTAAGTGGACTGGTCGAGCTAATGAAAATTCAAAAGCTTACAATAAATTTGTGAAAGGTGATGAGGACACAATGAAACAATATGTTAACGCTGATGAAGAAGGGCGAAAGAAAATGGTGGCTGATGAGAAGAATAAAAAATACTTAGACCGATTTAGTAATGTTGATAAAGCTCCAACTGACAATAAAGCAATAGGAAAAATGTCAGCTGAAACCAAGACGGTATATGAAGCAAAAGTTGCAAGAGATTCGGCTAAGGAAGAACGTAATAAGGAGCGCGTGGCAAATTATCTAACAGCTGACCAATCAACCCGTGAAAATCTTTACGCAAATGCAAGACAGGTTGATGATAAGAAACTCTTAGCCCAATTAGATATTTTGGATAAATTGAGAGGGGAACACCAACCAGGAACTATAAGCAAAGAAATGGCTATAACTGCTGGACTTGATGAGGTAATAGCTGAAAAAGTTGAAGCAAATGATCAGTTAAGGAAAATAAATATAGATGCCCAAAATACACAGAGGGCATCCCAGGAGGCAGTCAATACGGCAAGAATAGCCTCTAATAAAACAGCTGAAGAAACAAGAAATCTAATGAGAGAACTAGTAAATGGAAATAACGACCTTGCTAATCAAATAAGAATGTTAGCCGGTGGAACACCTTTACCCAAAACTGTTGCTTCAACTCCTAGTAGCTCTCCATTAATAATTCCAACTACTGGTGGTGCGGGACGTAGCAAGCAACCAGTACCAGTACCAATAGTAGCTTCAACATCAGTACCACCAAAAGAAGAACTAGCCGTGGCGGAAGATGAGGCGCAAGCGCAGGAAATGTGGAAGAGGTGGAATAGTTAGCAATACGTTCTCCTTGTATAAATCTATGGACGATACAAATAATCAACTTAAAACACTTTACGAAAATGCAAACCAAGATGTTCAAGCGTATTTGTTGACCGATGAATTAGACGGGGCAGTAGCTATTTTTGGGAAAATATATAAATTACCAGTGAGTTTATTTTTGCCTCTCAAAAATACAATCACACTTATTTTACTCGGTGCTATACTCCCAGAAGACGCCGTTACATCTCTAGAGAAAAATTGTGAAATGACCGTTGACGATGCATATTCACTTGCAAAAGATTTAGACGAAACTATTTTTCAAAAAATTAGACTTTCGATTTTGAAAAAAGATACAACTGATGTTAAAAAATTAGTTTTAGAGAATGAAAATACTTCAAAAGAAGAATTAAGAAAAGAAATATTAGATACAACGAAACGACCAGAGGTAAAAACAGAAACAAAAGTTGAGGGGCCTATAGACCCGAGTCAAAAAATTCAGCAAGTAAATCTTCAACCAGGCTCACGCTCACAACTTCTTGAACAATTACAAGTTCTAGAAACAATACCAAATGACGATGAGGTAGAGGAGAGATTAAATAAAATTAAAGAGCAAATTGCTTCTATCGATAGTAAGGGGGATACTCGTGCTTTAGACTCAAACATTGCCCTTCAAGAGTTTATGTTTGGAGAAAAGGGGAATACTGTCGCGAAAGCAGAGAGTAAATCCGCAACTTATAGTACGGCTCCAACAAAATATAACGTGGACCCTTATAGGGAAGTCGAGGCGTAGCAGACGGTCTATATCTTACATCACACATTTTGTCATTCCAACGAAAGTTGGAATCCAGTGTCTGTATTTAAATCTCGGAAGATAAGTCTCTCCATTCTAAATTAGATTTCTCAATTAACTCTACTTTCCATTGTCTTTGCCAGGCTTTTAATTGTTTTTCCTTTTTTATAGCACTTTCAATATTTTCAGTAGCTTCATACCAGACTAGGTTAGTTATATTATATTCTTTTGTAAATCCGTCTATCTTTTTTTCTTTATGTTCAGATACTCTTCTCTTTAAGTCTGAAGTAACTCCTATATATAGAGTTCCGTATCTTTTACTAGCTAATATATAAACGTAATATTGCTTCATTTGTATATTGTAACAGCATATTGGACACTGGATCCCAACTTTCGTTGGGATGACAGAAGAAATATTGTTATACTAGAGACATGCAATTCAAAGTACCACAATTTATTGATATGGAGGACAAAATAGTTGGACCTTTAACCTTAAAGCAATTCGCTTATATTTTAGGTGCCGGTGGATTTTCTTTTTTACTTTGGACTTTTATTCCAATAAAAATAATCGCTGTTATCGCTATAATTCCTGTTGCGGGACTTTTCTTAGCACTTGCCTTTTTAAAAGTAAATGAAAGACCTTTTATAGATACTCTTGAAAGTGCTTTTGGTTATTACACCAGTAGTAAAATTTATACATGGAGACAGCCAACTGTAGACCAAAATAACACCACTCAAAATATTGTCAGTGAAACCACAAAAGAAATTGCCGTAGCAAAAGCAAATTCAAATAAGCTTCACGAAATTTCTTTAGGATTAGATGTGCTAGATAATAGCGAAAAGACGGAAAATAATAGCTAGCGTAAAATCTAATTAAACTACCCGAATGGGTTCGTGTCATTCCAAACTTGATTTGGAATCCAGTGGACACTGGATCCTGATTTTCATCAGGATGACAAAATCCTTCTAACACCCAACTTAAATTAAGTAGAAATTAGACCTTAGGAATTTTATTTTATCTACTGTCTAAAATCTATTGTCTAATGTCTATCTCTGCTATACTCTTAATATGTCAAAAGGGACGGCCACTCAACAATTTGTTCCAATAGAACGCATACGCGACGGTATTATCACATTAAAAAATGGTGAGTTGCGTGCAATTCTTATTACAAGTTCTCTAAACATCGCACTTAAAAGTGAGGACGAGCAGAGTGCTATTTTGCTTCAATATCAAAATCTTTTGAACTCACTCGAGTTCCCAATACAAATGTTTGCGGAATCAAGAAGATTAAATATCAAGCCATATCTTGATTTATTGGAAGAAAGAGAAACAAAAGTTACGGAAGATTTATTAAAAATTCAAATACACGAATATATTGGTTTCATTAAAAAGTTTGCCGAGGAAACCAATATTATGACCAAGCACTTTTTTATTGTTATCCCTTATCTTCCATTTGATGCAGTAACAGGTGGTGGTTCTTCTTTCTTTTCCATGGGAGGGTCATCAAGTAGAACCCCAGCCGAAGAAGAAGCATTCAATGCTTCCCGTATACAAATAGAGCAAAGAATTTCTACTGTTATACAAGGCCTTGAGCGTTTTGGAGTCAGAGCGCAAAGATTAGGAACAGAGGAAGCTGTTGAATTATTTTATAAATTATTTAATCCAGGTGAGCAAGACCGGTCAGCCCCTGTAATACAACAATCATAAATATATGGGATTATTCGACTTTCTATCATCACAAAAAAAAGAATCTCCTGTCTCAGCTATTTTGCCAGATCAGGTTTATAAAATCGCAGAAATGCAATTGAAAGATATTATCGCACCTTCTGCTCTTGGAGTTCAACCAAAAATGTTAAATCTGGGAACAAATGTTGTTCGCTCATTTTTCGTTATTTCTTATCCCCACTTTTTAACAGATAATTGGTTAAGTCCGCTAATTAACTTAGATAAAGTTTTTGATGTGGCAATACATATCACACCACTTGATACTGGTGAGGTTATGAAAACTTTTCAAAGAAAAGTTGCGGAAGTCGAAAGTCAAATAATGACACGCGAGGGGAAGGGGCTAGTGCGCGACCCGTCGCTTGATGTTGCTTATCAAGATTTGGAGGGGCTTCGTGATGGTTTAATCCAAGCTCAAGAAAAAATGTTTGATGTCTCACTTTATATTTCTATTTATGGAGCAGACGAGGCTGAAGTTGATAAAACAGAAAATCAAATTAAATCCATGCTTGAGAGTAGATTAATTTATGTTAAGCCAGCGCTTTTCCAACAAGAAGAAGCTTTCCTTTCTACAATTCCATTAGGAGACGACAGATTGATGATAAAAAATAAATTAAACACCTCTCCACTTTCTTCCTTTTTCCCATTTGTTTCTTTTGACCTTTCTTCTGATAAAGGAATTCTTTATGGACTTAATCGTCATAATGGTTCATTAATTCTTTTTGATAGATTTGGGCTTGAGAACTACAACTCAATTATTTTTGCTAAATCTGGTTCTGGAAAAAGTTATGCGGCTAAACTAGAAATTTTGCGTACGCTTATGTTTGATACTGAAGTAATTATTATCGACCCAGAAAGAGAGTATGAATATTTGGCGGAGTCTGTTGGCGGAAGATATTTTGATATTTCATTAACCAGTGGGCATCATATTAATCCTTTCGATTTACCAAATCCAACTGAGGACGAATCACCGGCTGAGGTTTTGCGTTCAAATATTGTTAATCTTGTCGGACTTTTCCGTGTGATGTTAGGAGGTCTTACTCCGGCCGAAGACTCAATTGTTGACCAAGCAATTACCGAGACTTACGCTCTTAAAGATATTTCACCGGAAGTAGATTTCACTAAATTAGAGCCACCACTATTATCTGACTTCGAAACAGTACTTGCTGGTATTGAAGGGTCTGAGGATTTGCAACAACGACTTTCAAAATACACAAAAGGGACTTGGTCTGGTTTTATTAATCAACCATCGAATGTGGATATAAATAAAAAGCTGGTTTGTTTTTCTATACGCGATATGGAAGAAGAATTAAAACCTGTAGCGATGTATATTATTACTCATTACATTTGGAACTCTGTTCGTAAAGATATTCGTAAAAGATTGTTGGTCGTTGATGAGGCTTGGATTATGATGAAAAATGATGACACCGCATCATTCTTGTTCGGTCTTGCTAAGCGTGGAAGAAAATATTATTTGGGATTAGCCACAATTACTCAAGACGTGGGGGACTTTTTGAAATCACCATATGGACTTCCAATTATTACCAACTCCTCTATTCAGTTACTCTTGAAACAATCTCCTTCATCTATTGATATTGTTCAAAAAACTTTTAACTTAACTGACGAGGAAAAGTTTTTGTTGCTTGAGTCTGGCGTAGGGGAGGGAATATTCTTTGCTGGACTAAAACACGTAGCGATAAAAATAGTGGCATCTTATACCGAAGACCAAATCATTACAAGTGATCCGTCTCAACTGATACAAATAAAAGAAATGAAGAAAGAGTTAGAGGAACAAAAAACATCATGAAATTTTACTCCAAAATAATCTTTGTCTTTTTTGTGTTTTTAATAAAAGTGAATTTTGCTCATGCTGAACTCATTGGTAATTTTATTCTTGACCCAGAAAATCCAGGGCCTTATGAACAAGTTAGCGTAACATTAAGTAGCTATGACTTTGATGTTAATTCTGCTGATATAGCTTGGAAAATTGATAACAAAATCGCAAGCAGAGGCCCAGGAGTTAAACAAATTAAATTAACAACTAATGCCGTTGGCACTTTTAATAATGTTTCTGTCACGGCCAAATTAGCTGATGGGCAAATATTCCAAGCGTCCATGAATGTTTCTCCATCTTCTGTCGCTTTACTTTGGGAATCTCCTGAAGGATTTACTCCACCTTTTTATGAAGGGAGGACGTTACCCGCTGAAGGAGCATTGGTTAGGGTAACGGCTATACCACAAATGACTTCTTACGGGAAAATAGTTGGCCCAGCAGATATTTCTTATTCGTGGTATAAAAATGATGAATATATTGAGAGTGCTTCTGGACGTGGCAAGCAAGCTGCAGATATTAATTTAGAATATTTAAGTGATAGTACTATTGTAAAAGTTTTAGCGGTAGCACCAGACAGAACATCTGCGACGAAAAGCATTACAATTTACCCGCACATTATTTCTCCTCTTTTTTATCTAAATGACCCAATCTTGGGGACAGATTTAACAAGAGCAATCACTCAAAGATTTGAAACTACAAAAGATTTTACTCTTCGTTTTATTCCTTACTTTTTTTCATTAAATAATGGGGCAGGGGATGGCGCCACTTTTGCTTGGAGTTTAGATGGACTGCCAATAGACACACAAGATAATATGACTATTAATCTTCGTCCAAAAGAAAATACTTTTGGTTCTCGAACATTAGGCGTTTCAATAGAAAATACAAAAAGGATTTTACAAAATGCAAAAGCTGACCTTAATATAGTTTTTGATACTAGACAATAATTTATGGCAACAACAGCACCATTAAGTACATACTCTTTTTTGGATGAGACTGCTCAATCAGTAATCTCCACCCCCAATAAACCATTTGGTTTTACTGTAGGGCAACCTACTAATTTGAGTGATACTTTTGCTTTTGTTCTATTCTTTATGTTAGCAGCTAGTGGAGTGGCTGCTATGGGAAGAGTAATCTATGCATTAAGTTTAAGGGTTCTTAATAGTGATGACCCTGCGAAGGTTACTGCTGCTAATAAGATTATTACTACTTCTTTAACTGTATTGCTCGGTTCTTTTTCTCTTGTTGTTTTGTTTATGGCTGTTAATCCAGATGTGGTGAGTGGGAATTTGGATTTTAGTAAGGTAGGAACAAAAAACTCTGCCCCAGCTACAGGAGAAATACAATATAATCAAACTTCTGGAACAGGACTTTCTTCTAATATATACAATGCGGCGGTTGCCTTGATGAATAAACCTCTCATCACACGTGATGTGCCAAATACTAATAATGGTAGGCTTGCTTGTGCTTATGCGGTCAATGAAGTTCTAAAGTTAGCTGGACTTGCCCCTATGGGAACATTGGCTGTTTCTCAAATAGAAAGGGCTCTTACTGGTGGTCGCGGGGTACGTGTTGCTCAAAGTTCTACTGTTCCTGGTGATATCGACATTGAAGCAGGGGGTGGACATGTTGGAGTATGTTTAAACCAAGGATGTTCTTCTGTAGTCTCTAATTCATCTAATGCTACGAGCTTTACCTGGAGAAGTGGTCCAGATTTTCTACCTTCTTACCGTAATGGGGCTGGGCGATTTTATCGTGTAACTAATTAATTTATGAAAAAATATATCATTGGAATAATTATTATAGTAATAATAACTGTCATTGTTTGGTTTTTTATGTTTAAAAACAAAAATTTACCACAAACAACAGTGGTAAAACTAGATACAAATAATCAAATTGATACGAACCAACCAAAAACATCACCAACCGTAAAGAAGCAGAATACTCCTGAAATTGTAAATCCTGTGGTTGCAAAAGATTTTAAAAGTCAGATTACAAATAGTAACATGATTACATTGTATAATACAACGATTGCTGATAATTATGCTTTACAAGAATGGGGCGATGCGAATAAGGGCGGGGTGGCTCTTTTAAAATATCAAGATAACCAAGGATGGCTTCTTCTTTCTCTTGGGGGAGGGGCTTGGGATCTTCCTTCTCTTCTTGAGATTGGGGTCCCAAAACTAGCCGCAGAAAAACTTTTAGAAACTCGAGGTTCACAATAAAGGTTACTCTGTCGACACAATTTTGTTCCTGATAGATAATTTAAAACTATTTTTTATAGAAAAAATCGCCAATCTTTTCTATACCCTATACCCCAAGCACTATATCTTGCTATACTTTACTCATGCGTGATAGAAAAATTTTTCTAATTCTTGGTCTTGCTGTTCTTTTTGCTTTTTTAGTTATTGTCTGGTATTTCTTCGGGTCAAAACCAACATCAAATCCAACCATAGATACTCCAACAAACCCATTTGGGCAAGCAGCACCATCTCGTCCTGGCGGAGAATTTATAAATAATTTTATAAATGGATTAACAGGAAATGATACCGTTGTAGGAAGTGAGAGACTTCCCGCTTCCGAAAGAGCCCTTGTTCAAATCTGGGATAAACCAACTGCTGGATACACTTTTGCTTCTAGAGAAATAATAATAGAGGGGACTTCAACTCCACAAACAGGAACTTCTACTGTTAAAAAACTTTCAAAACCAACAAAAAAAACTATCGAGTACATACTATTTGTTGACCGCATAACTGGTCATATTTATGGATACAGTCAAGACGGTCTGGCTCCATTTCAAATAACTAACACAACCATTCCTGGTGTATACGATGCTTATATTACTCAAAATGGCACAAAAGTTTTTATGCGCTATTTCGACAAAGATACAAATGTCATAAAAACAATAACTGCCACTATCCCTTCTTTCATTGAAGGAGCTGACCCACACCCACTTGCTAATTTAAAATCACTACAAGATAATATTTCTTCTTTTGCTGTTAGCGAATCAACAAATTACTTTTCATATGTAGTTCCTGGTTATTATGGCTCGTCTGTTTATACTGTCGATTCAAAAAATGTTTCAACAACTTTTTCTTCACCTCTCCGCGAATGGTCTGTAGTTTATGGCGGAGAAACTCCATACATAACAAATAAAGCTTCGGCATATTTAGAGGGCTCCACTTTTTCACTTCCTAAAAATATTTATAATGTCGGTGGTAAAACTGGTTTAATTTCTCTACCAAATAAAACAGGGGAATTAACACTTTCAAGTATGTGGTCATCTAGCGGACTTTTAACTTTTATTTCATCTAAAAAAACTGGCGGGTTAAGTACACTTCCAATAAAAACTCTCGCGTCTAAATGTGTGTGGATGGATACATTAAAAGTTTTGTGTGGAGTACCTTCAATTTTAACAACTGGAGAGGAAGGCTTGCCAGACGATTGGTATCAGGGTAGTATTTCTTTTTCTGATGATTTATTTTTAATTGATACAAAGAGCGGTGAAGCTTCAGTTCTTTTTTCTTTAACTGGCGAGTTGGGAAATCCATTTGATATAATTCACCCGCAAATAAATAAAAGTTCTACGTCATTGTTGTTTACAAATAAACAAAATGGAAGTATGTGGATGGTTAATTTAAATATGGTTAATTCCGCTTCTCAATAAACATGTCCGAGTCTTATCAACCCCTTGATTCTACTGAGCAGGCCATCATCTCCACCCCCAACAAACCATTTGGTTTTACTGTAGGGCAACCTACTAATTTAAGTGATACTTTTGCTTTTGTTCTATTCTTTATGTTAGCAGCTAGTGGAGTGGCTGCTATGGGAAGAGTAATCTATGCATTAAGTTTAAGGGTTCTTAATAGTGATGACCCTGCGAAGGTTACTGCTGCTAATAAGATTATTACTACTTCTTTAACTGTATTGCTCGGTTCTTTTTCTCTTGTTGTTTTGTTTATGGCTGTTAATCCAGATGTGGTGAGTGGGAATTTGGATTTTAGTAAGATTACTGTAATGAGCATGCGTGCTGGGTCGCAATTGCCAGTGTTAGCTAGTGGTGGGGTCAGCTCAACTGGAGCTTCATGCTCGGACGAAAGTATTTTTAAAAAAAGTGTTAGTACTAGTGGGGAGGTCTGCTTAACGAATACCTGTGAAGCCTTAAAAGGTTGCGATACTACAACCTATGCCTCAATAATAAATCTAGAAGCAACCAAACAAGGGGTCAACCCCAAACTCGTAACCGTTTTAATGTGTAGAGAGTCTAGAGGAATTGTTAGCCCTCCTGTCCACACTAACACTGATGGCTCTGTAGACTGTGGGCTTATGCAAATAAATAAAAAAGTGGGGGGATGTACTCAAGCGGATCTTGACCCTGCTACAAATATTGCGAAAGGTGTTGCTTTAATAAAAGAAAAATATTCTTTAATAAAACAAAGTTACCCCGGAATAACTAGAGACATGATGGTTTCTGCTTCTTATAACTGTTGTGGTTCTGGTAATCCAAATGACCAAAGTTCTGACTGTACACCAGCATCAGGATATCCTTATACTTTACCAAAGTGGGCCTGCCCAATTGACCCAGGCAAGACAAGTACAAATATGTGTTTCGTAAAAAATTATGTTTGTGATGTTGCCACCTGCCTTTCTAAACTTTGAATTACGAAACTTAGTGTTTGAGTTGTCATCCTGATGAAAATCAGGATCCAGTGTTAGGTATTCAACTCGAACACTGGATTCCAAATCAAGTTTGGAATGACACAAATTCATTATGTCGATTAACTTAATTTTATTTGGTTTTAATATTGAGCTTCATTTCTGCTATTTTTTTCTTTGTATGAAAATCTTGGAATATTCCAATTATGTTTCCGGTTATCCAATATAGCCCAAGAGCGGCGGGGAGGACATATGCGGACACTGCAATAATTAGGGGAAGGACATAAAGCAATTGAATCTTCATTGATTTCATAAAATGGTCTTGGAAAGTTTCTTCGTGAGGAGCTTTTTTTGTATCCATTGTTGAAGTTTGTCTACGGGCCAAAACATAAGAAGAAATTCCTGTTAAAATCGCAATGATTAAACTTTTCTTTGTTACATCTAATATTCCAAAAGCTTCCACATGTAATGTCTCTGGGAACTTCACAAAAGAATAAAGTGATGTTGGGTCAGCACTCAATCCTTTTGCAATAACAAAATAAAGCCCAATCAAAATTGGCATCTGAATTATTATAGTAAGTAGGCTTGCAAATGGATTTATATTTTCTCTTTTATAAATCTCCATCATTTTTTTAGAAGACTCTTGTGGGCTGTCTTTATGTTTTTCTTTTATGTCATTCAATTCCTTCTCTAAACTCTTCATTACATGCTGGTTCTTGAGAGCTGACATATTTAAAGGATATAGTATCCCTTTAACAACGATGGTAACCAAAATTATAGCAAGACCAATGTCATGCATCGGAACAATTTGTAGCATGACTACAACTAGATTATAAAGTGGCTCGTAGAAAATGGTGTGGAACATATATTATTATTTTAGTGTAGCAAGAACTTTGGAGAACTCCACTACTAATTCTTGATAGGGACACTTTAACATTTCTATTCTCGGATAAATTATTATAATATAATTTTTATTAAAATTACTTTCTTTAAAAGAATGATAGGCTTTTCTTCGAATTCTATTTCTTTCCACGGCTAATTTGACTCTTTTTTTTGCAATGACACAGGCGACTTTAAGGGTTTCGCTTGGGGAATAAGTTATATCAAAAAGAGGGGAGCGAAGCGTTGCTCTTTTACTTAATTTACTAAAATCTGCCCGTGAAAGTCTAATTTCTTTTGGTGGCATTTCTTGTTTTTATAAGGGGTTTTGGACTTTCTTATACAGAAAGTTTCTTGCGTCCCATACTTCGTCTACGAGCTATAACTTTCTTACCCCCTTTAGTAGCCATACGAACTAAGAATCCGTGTGTTGTAGCTCTTTTCTTTCTTTTTGGTTGATATGTAATTGACATGGGGGTAATTATACGTCAAAAAGCTCAAAAAATCAATATCGCTTTAATTATCAATTTTCAAGTATCAATTTTCAATAAAAATACAAAAACTAGGTGCTGTACGGGTCGAATTTTTGAAAATTGAAAATTAGAAATTGAAAATTATTATTAAGCCTTGCCAGGGAATACAAAAGGCTTAATAATTTCCTACCGTCAAGTTGCTCTGATGTGAGACAAGTGTATACTACAGAATTATGGACTACCAACAACTCTGGAACAGCGCCTTATCTCAAATTGAAATTGAGTTATCAAGAGTAAATTTTAATACTTGGTTTAAGAATACTCGTATTGTTGATTATAAAGATGGAGATGTAATAATCGGTGTCCCAAATGAATTTGTTAAGGACTGGCTTAATCAAAAATACCATAAATTTATTTTACGTATTTTACGCACCATACACGAGGGGGTTCGCTCCGTAACTTTCAATGTTGTAAAGCCAGAAGCCTTACAAAAAAAATCTCAACACATAACCATAACAGGGCAACCTCTCCCACTTGCGGATTTGTACATAAATAAAGATGATGGGTTAAACCCCCGCTATACTTTTGAAAATTTTATTGTTGGGCCATTTAATGAGGTTGCTTTTGCTTGCGGGCAAGCAGTAATTACAAACCCTGGCATTGTTTATAACCCACTCTTTGTTTATGGAAACACTGGCTTAGGAAAAACTCACTTAATGCAAGCCGTAGGAAATACTATAAAGAAAAAGTTTCCTGATAGAAAAGTTTTTTATACTTCACTCGAGAAATTTTATATGGACCTTGTTGGTTCCATTAATTTAAACAAGATAAATTCCTTTAAAGAAAAATACAGAAAGTACGATGTCCTTATAATGGATGACGTTCAATTCATTAATGGAAAAGAAAAAACACAGGATGAATTATTCCACCTATTCAACGCTTTATACGAAATGAATAAGCAGATTATCTTTTCTTCTGATAAGCATCCTAATTTTATTGTTGGACTTGAGGACAGATTACGCTCCCGCTTCAATCAGGGAATGATTGTGGATGTTAACATTCCATCTTTTGAGTCGCGCCTTGCAATTTTACAATCCAAAACAAAAGACTATAGAGAAAAAATCCCAGAGGATGTTTTAGTTTTTGTTGCGGAAACTGTACAAGGAAATATTCGCGAACTAGAAGGTGTTATGACAACGCTTTTGGGTTATGTGCAAGCAAAACAACAAGCAATCACTCTCGCGGACACTAAAACTTTACTTAAAAATAATGTGAGGGCAAAGAAAAGTATTTCTATTCCAGAAATTGTAAAAATGATTGCAGATTATTATCACATCCCAGACGTTTATATTTATAACAAAACTCGCCGTAAAGATGTTGTTAAGCCTCGCCAAATTGTAATGTATATTTTGCGTGAAGATTTTGATATTTCTTATCCAATGATAGGGGACAGGTTAGGTGGGCGAGACCACACCACTGTAATTCACTCTTATGAAAAAATAAAAGGGATATTAAAAACAGATCCACATCTAGTAAAAGAGGTTGAGGATATTCGCGCAATGATAGTTTAAATAGATTGTAGATTTTAGATTTTAGATTGTTAGATTAAGTGCGAAACGACGGCCACTTCGTGGCCGTCGTTTCGTCTAAAATCTAATGTCTAAAATCTATACCTGTGCAAATCTCTGTGGATAAAACCCTAACAACATCTTCACAGTCGCGACACTTTTCCACATTTTTATCTAAACCTTGTTTTTATATCAACAACATGTTGGGAGTTTTAAAATTAGAAATTAAGAATTAAAAATTAAAAACTCTTTATTTTAAAGAGTTTTTCACTTCTCCCCATCTTCCACAGACCTATACTTAGTATTATATTTTATATATACTAAATACAATGAAATTCGAATGCAAAGGTGCAGCATTAGTTACGGCAGTCCAGCAAGTAGCCAAAGCTCGTAGCAAACAATCCAATCAAAATTATTTACAAGACATTCACTTGTCTTTAGATAATCATCAATTAAGTTTAAGGGCAACGAACCTGGAACTTTTTTGTGAGAAAAGTATTTCTGTAAAAGGAATACAAAATGGTAATTGTATTTTACAGGGGGAGACTCTTGTAAAAATAATTCCCTTTCTCCAAAAAAACGATACAGTCTTTTCTTGTGAATTAAATGAAGGAGTTTTTTCTATCACAAGTGAAAAAGAAGTTATAGAAATTAAAGTAACTCCCTATGAAGATTTCCCGACACTTCCACCACAAGGAAAACCTGTCGGCAAAATCTCCAAAGAAGATTTAAGTAACCTCTTAAAAGAAGTTTCTTTTTGTGCTGCGACTACAGAAATAAAGCCAGAGATAGCGTCCGTTTATTTATACACAAAAGATCATAATATAATTTCTGTTGCAACTGACTCATACAGACTGGCAGAGAAAATTTTAACCGCCCCAGAAGATTTATCTTTAAGTGTTCTCATCCCACAAAAACACATTGCAGACATTTTATATATAATCGGCGAAGAAGATGAAGCCTTAGAATTATCTCTTTACGAAAGTATTTTAACTATTACAACATCAAAAATAACCCTTTGTATACATACAGTAACAGGGCAATTTCCAGACTACCGTCAATTGTTTCCAAAGGAATTTACTACAGTAGCTTCTTTAAAGAAAGATGATTTACAAAAATCTTTAACCCTTACCACTTTTTTCACAGAACAATATTCTCAAGTAAAATGTGTTTTTACAGATACCAGTTTAACTTTACATAGCAAAAATGAGTCTGTCGGGCAAGTTACAAACAGTGTTTCTATTACAAAAACAGGGGAGGATATAGAAGTAAGTTACAACAACAGGTATTTCTTAGATGTTTTATCACACATTGTTGGCAACACCCTGGTTTGTTCTTTTACTGTTCCGCAGAGGCCACTCTTTATACAAAGTAAAGAAGATATTACTTTTACATATTTACTGATGCCCCTTAATCGCTAGTTATGGATAATTCACTTTTTTCTAAATACCAAAAAGTAATAAAAGCTGATGGAGATAAAAAACAAATAGTGATTGATTTAATAGAAAAACAATCCGGACTTAAATTAAAAGTAGAAGAAATAAGTATCAAGAAAAAAGAAATAAGCCTTTTTGTGTCTTCTGCCAAAAAAGCAAAACTGCATCAATCAGAAATAAAAAAAGCATTAAGTGAAGCAGGGTATATTCTTAGTTTTTAATTAATCTAGTTAGGTGTTAGAAGTTAGGGGTTAGGAGTTTTGGGGGCGATTCTTCTAACTCCTAACGTCTAACCCCTAACTTTTTACAACTAACAAATAATTTTATTGAGAGCTCGTAGTAGTAGATATAATTGGGTTACTTACTGGAATATTATTGCAAGGCAAAGAATGTTTTGCTAGCCAATTTTGAAGACCAGTTTCCCATAAATCATATTGCGAATCATTTTCTGGGTTTAAAGGATATTCTCCATCAGGATTATCTTTTATTACATAACGAAGAATTTCGTGTATACCATCACCCGCACAGTATTCCCCGCGAAGAATTGGCTTTACAGAGGTGTTTGGCACGGGTTCAGGGAAATACTCTATGGAACTAGTTGCGACCGCTGCAGCGAGGGCTTTGTGCCAAATGGGAGCAAGTACAAGACCCGCTACCTTCTTATCAATTGGAGTATTATCATTGTTCCCTCCCCACATACCGACAACAACAGAAGGGGTATAACCGATAACCCACACATCTCGATAATCATTCGTTGTTCCTGTCTTTGAAGCAACTGGTCTGTCACCAAAAAATAGAGGAGAATTTGAACCATAAGCTGGAATTTTTGCTGTGTTGTCTGACAAAACACTCGAAACAAGAGAGGTTACTGTTTCTGATAAAACTTCTGTTTGCACAGGGCTAAATTTTTCAAGAAGGTCTCCAGAATTATCTCTAACCTCAATAATTCCTTGAGGTTTACTATAAATACCATTGTTTGCAAAAACTCCATAAGCATTTGTTAATTCAAGTAATGTTATTTCTCCACCTCCTAGAACCAAAGAAAGACCATAGCGCGATGGGTCATTAATTGTAGAGAGCCCCATCTCTTGAGCAAGTTTAACAACATTGCTAAGACCAGTTAAATAAAGAAGTTTTACAGCCGGAACGTTTAATGATTGGGCGAGAGCATCTCTTAAAGCAATAGGGCCACGGAAAAGACCATCATAATTGTCTGGCATATAACAACTATCTTTACTTGCCCCAGCTTTTGGATTTCCATAAGCATCACATCTTGTACTAAATTGTGTTGGCACGTCAAATAGTATTGTTTCCGGAGTATATCCAGATCTAAAAGCTGCTGCATAAACTATTGGTTTGAAGGACGAGCCCGGCTGTCTTAATGCGGTGGTAATGTTATATTGCCCATCAATTTCTTTATCAAAAAAATCTCTTGAACCAACCATAGACAATATTTGTCCAGAGCGAGGGTCTATTGCAATAAGAGCTGCATTTTCGGCTTTAAATTTTTTCTCATTTAAAAGCGCCCCTTCTTTAACAATGTCCTCCAATTGTTTTTGCAAAGGATAGTCAATGGTTGTTATAACTTTTAATCCACTATTTTGCACAGCATCGGCCCCATATTTTTCTTCTAAATATTCACGTATATACATAACAAAATGTAAAGCTTTTCCACTATTGGAAACATCTGTATCAAAATTAACAACTTCATTTTGTGCCGCTACTTTTTCAAGTTCCGTTATATATCCAAGTTCTTGCATCCTTTGTAAAACTAAATTTTTTCTTTTGTCCAACATGTCGCGATGTTTTCCATAAGGGGAATAATACGTCGGGGCCTGAGGAAGAGCAGCCAAATAAGCAGCCTCTGGTAAAGTTACATCTTTTGCATGTTTGTTAAAAAATGAAGCAGAGGCTTCTTCTACACCATAAAGAGTTCCTCCGTAAGGGCTTTCATTTAAATACATTTGAAGAATTGTATCTTTTGGCACTTGAGCATCTAATTTAAGAGAAAGAATAATTTCTTTTAATTTTCTTGTTATTGTTTTGTCTCTCGTTAGTAATGCATTTTTTATAACCTGCTGATCAATTGTGGAGCCTCCTTGAGAAAATCCACCACTTTGCAAATTGGCGAGCATTGCTCTCACAAAAGAAGTCGGACGGAAACCATTGTGCTCATAAAAGTGGGCATCTTCTATGGAAATAGTCGCTTGGCGTATATATGGGCTAATTTCTTCAAAAGGAATTTCTGTTCGTCTAACATTATCATGAATATTATAGAGAACTATTTTACCAGTCCTATCATATATTTTTGTTGAATTCGAAATATCACGATTTTCAAAATTATTAAAATCCGGCAGGTTTAAAGTAGCTATCCAGCCAGTTAAAAGCGCCACACCAATAATTCCGACAGAGACAATTACAAAAAACACATCGCGAATGATTTTATTACGAAGATTTTTTTTGCGTTTAGTATGAGTTATTTCCATATTTGTAATAATACCACAGCCTTATCACAAGACCATCTCTGTGATAATATGTTATCTATGGACAAAGTAATAATAGATGAGAAAAAAATAGACGAGATATTAACCCGGGGGGTTGAGGATATTATTGTTAAAGAAGATCTTAAAAAAGAGCTTATGTCAGGGCGTGTGCTTCGCATAAAATTGGGAGTTGATCCAACGGGAGGGAAAATTCACATTGGGCGAGCCGTCCCACTTCGTAAACTTCGCGAATTCCAACGCCTTGGGCATCAAGTTGTTTTTATTGTTGGAGACTTTACTGCTCAAGTAGGGGACGCTTCAGATAAGACAGAAAAGCGTCCAATGCTTACTCGCGCGCAAATTGATGATAATTTAAAAGATTATAAAAGTCAGATTTCTAAAATTCTTGATTTATCAAAAACAGAATTTGTTTATAACAATGACTGGCTAGCTAAACTTACTTTTGGGGAACTCACAGTACTTGCTGAATGTTTTACAGTTCAACAAATGCTAGCTCGTAGAAATTTTAAAGATAGATATGATGCTGGAAAAGAAATTTCTCTTCGAGAATTTTTATATCCAATTATGCAGGGATATGATTCTGTTGCAGTTAAAGCCGATGTTGAGATAGGGGGGAATGACCAGCTTTTCAATTTAATGGCAGGAAGAGTTATACAGGAACATTATGGAATGCCAAAACAAAACATCCTTACATTTGAAATGCTCGAGGGGACAGACGGAAGAAAAATGTCGACATCGTGGGGAAACATTATAACTATTGTTGACGAGCCGTTTGATATGTTCGGTAAATTAATGTCTGTGAGAGATGAGTTGATTGTTAAATACTTCAAGTTGTGTACGGATATTTCCTTAGAGGAAATTGCAGGGATAGAAAAAGAATTAAAAGATGGAGTGAACCCACGGGATATAAAAATGAGATTGGCCACTGAAATTGTTACCATGTACAATACAGAAAAAGATGCGAGCCTAGCTAAATCTTCATGGATTGAAACTTTTTCAAAAGGTGGAGTTCCAGAAAAAATTCTAGAAATTAAAACCACGAAAGATAAGGAAATGGTTGATGTGTTAATTGAAAATGAAATCGTTTCTTCAAAAACAGATTGGAGAAGATTAGTTAATGACGGGGCTGTAACCGACACAGACGGAACAGCGATTACGGACGTTAAAGAGAAAGCAAGAAATGTAACTTTAAAAATCGGGAAGAAGAGATTTGTTAGATTAGTCGTTAGGTAGTTAGGACGTTATTCGTTAGGGAGTTAGGATAGTAAAAAAGCAGATGTCGTAGACATCTGCTTTTTTGTATTTTAAACTCCTAACTTCCTAACGAAGAACGATTAACGTTCTTCTTACCAATATCCCTCATCATTCGCTGCGAAAGCTATATCAATCTCATCAGCTTCCTCATCGCTATCTTTAAAAGTAATAATTTCTTCCTCAACTAAAACATCTTCGTCAAACACCGCCTCTAGGGCGTCCGGATTTATTTCCCCAGCTGGTTTTGTCTCTTCTTCATCAATAAGCATACAAGTTTGTGGTCTTTAATGAAGAAAAGATACCATGGGATTATTTCTAATGCAAGTGGGGATAAAAATATCTAATGATTCAATTTTCAAGATTCAAACAAATGCTAGCATTTACATTGTTTATTGATTACCTGCCTCGCCGGCAAGGCGGGGTTGTTCATTGAATATTTCTCAGTCTTCTGTGTGCTGAATGCGTCAATGCAATAGCAATTGCGTCCATTTCATCGTCTAATATTCCTTTTTTGATTTGGCCAGAAAGTATTTTAGAAGTCATATGAGCAATGTCTTCTTTCGTAGCACGGCCATGCCCAGCGATGGCTAATTTAATTTGGGGAGGAGAGTATTCATAAATTTTCACATCATGTATATGTGAAAGATAAATACAAATACCTCTGGACTCAGCAACTGTGATAATTGTTTTTTGATTTGTTGTAAAAAAAATTGTTTCGATGGCAAGCTCATCGGGTTTATATTTTTTTAGTATTTTTGTAAGTTGTTCGCCAATTTCTGCAAGACGAATTTCAAAAGTTTCTTTTTTCGAAGTAGTAATACACTCAGAATGTATAAAAGTTTCCTTACTTCCGTCTTTATCCAAAATACAAATACCCAATCTATCAAACCCTGGGTCTATTCCTAAAATTCTAACTTTATTCATATAATAACTTTAACATATTTTGTATTACGAAACTCGTATGTTTTGTGTTGTCATTCCCGTGAAGACGGGAACCTGCCTCGCCGGCTGGCGGGTCCAGTGTCTTAGAATTTAAGTAAGCAGTAACCAGTAGGCAGTGGGCAATGAGATACACAAAGGATTAAAGATTCAATGAAACAATATTCAATATATAATTAAGGGGAAAGGGCAGAGGATATTTAATGAACAGAGTTTGTTAATCCAAATAGACACGAATTTGTATTTGTTTAAATATTGAATATTGTTTCATTGGATCTTCTTTTTCTACTCCAATTCGACAGTGTCTCCTAACTTCTAACGTCTAACTACTTCTTAAAATACCTCACCGCTTTCTCCGTCGCCTTTCTTCCTCTCGGAGTACGTTCCAACATTCCTATTTGTATTAAATATGGTTCAGTAACATCTTCAATAGTTGCCTCCTCCTCGCCAGTTGCTGCCGCTAATGTATTTATTCCAACCGGCCCGCCATTAAAAGTATTCACGAGAGCGTCTAATATCATTCTCTCTGAAACTCCAATTCCAAACTCATCAATTTCAAGTAAAGCAAGTGAAGTATCTACAACATCTTTGTCGATATTTGCTTTATGTACTTGTGCGTAATCTCTTGCACGTTTTAAATAATAATTTGCAATACGCGGAGTAAATCTTGAACGCTTCGCTATCTCATGTGCAGCATCATCCGGTATTTCTGTTCCTAAAATCCTCGCACTATTTTTTACAATTATTCCAATTTCTGGCTCTGTATAATATTGCAAACGATAAACTCCACCGGAGAACCTTGAGCGAAGAGGGGATGACAAAAGCGAGATTCGAGTTGTCGCGCCAATTAAAGTAAAAGGAGGAAGGTCAAGTTGTATTGTACGAGCAGAAGGACCCTTACCAATAATAATGTCTAATTTCCCAGACTCCATTGCTGGATATAAAACTTCCTCAATCATTTTATTTAGTCTGTGGATTTCATCAATAAATAAAATATCCCCAGGAGTAAGATTGGTTAATATCGCAGCTAAGTCCCCAACTTTCATAATAGCTGGTCCACTGGATAATTTTAAATTCGCATTTAATTCTTTGGCAATCAAATGCGCGAGAGTAGTCTTGCCAAGGCCAGGTGGTCCGTATAAAAGTATATGCTCCGGTGGGGAATTTCTCTCTTTAGCCGCAGTTAAAAGTATATGTAAATTCTTTTTAATAACTTCTTGACCAATATAATCAGAAAATTTAGACGGACGAAGAGTGCTATCCAAGTGTCGGGTCTCCTCGGACTCTATTTTTATTTCTTTTGGTTCAATTTGGGTCATAAAAATTGTATTTGACAAGAGTGAAATTAAATGCTATAATATAAAAAGTTAAGGTATTTTTGTCAAAGCCCATACATCTCTAAACAATCGCTGATTTATCAGCATCTACTAATTCGGAGGACAGTCTGGTTGGATTTATTCCATCTGTGCTTATCCTTATGAAGGTTTATTCTTCACCAAGGGGTTGCTTAGAGATGCATGGCCTGCTGGCAAGTTAAAAGTCCATAAAGTCGAAAGTCCTTAAAGTAGATACGAAATTCGTATCTACTTTTAACTTTATGGACTTTACAAACTTTCATATCACTAACGATAGAACTTTAAAAATTAGATGAAATTCGAGGCGCAACGAAGTTTTTTATTGAGATGTACTCATCTGTACAGTGAAAGAAAAAACTGACGTTGCAACAAAGAAGTTCGCTAGTTTTAAAAGTTATATCTAGTCTGCGAATAAATCAACAACTTTCCCCACCTCTTCAATCGAAGTAATTCCTGCCAACACTTTAAGTATAGCATCCTCACGTAATGAAGGAATTCCTTGATTTAATGCCGCTTCCTTTATTTCTCTTTCGCCAGGATTATTAATTAAAATCTTTTCAATTTCAGGGCTAATTATTAAAGCCTCGAATATTCCAATACGTCCGTGATATCCAGTTCCTCCGCAATGCTCACATCCAACAGGTTTAAAAATAGAATAATGCGTGTCTGGTGCAAAACTAATCATAGAGGCTTGTTTACCTTCAGTAATCATTGCCCCTAAAATATTTGTTATTATTCGCACTTCTTTTTCGCTAGCCTGCCCTTCTACTTTACATTCCTCACAAAGAGTTCGCACAAGACGTTGCGCAAGAGCAATAGAAAGCGCCCCCGCTAAAACTTTTGGATTTACACCAAGGTCAATCAATCGTGGGATAGTACCCGCCGCATTATTGGTGTGAAGTGTAGAGAAAACTAAATGTCCAGTTAAAGCCGCATTGATGGCAACTTTTGCCGTATCAGTATCGCGGATTTCACCAATCATTATTATATCCGGGTCTTGTCGCAAAGCAGCTCTGAGTCCAGATAAAAATGTATATCCTTTTTCTTCTTCAACTTGGGTTTGAGTTACCCCTTCCAAATGATATTCAACCGGATCTTCAATTGTAATTATTTTTACGTCTGGTGTAGAAACTTTATGCAAAAAAGCATAAAGTGTTGTTGTCTTTCCACTTCCAGTAGGTCCAGTTGTCAAGATAATTCCATTTGGTTTTGCGAGAGCGTGGTCTAGCAGTTCACGCACGCGAGCAGGGAAGGCGATATTATCTAAATCAGAAACTGAATGTCTTGGGTCGAGTAATCTCATCACAAAGTTCTCGCCATAATTCCCTGGAATTGTAGAAACACGAACTTCAACCTCTACTTCACCCAAATCAATACTAAATCTTCCATCTTGGGCATTTACTACTGTTGAAAGTTTTAAACCAGAGAGAAGTTTTAAACGTGAAGTTATTTGTTTTAATGAGCCGTAATCAAAATATGCCACGTCTTCTAATATTCCATTTAATCTATAACGCAACCTTACTTTATCTTCCTCAGCCTCAATGTGAATATCACTGGCATCAAAAGCTAGTGCGCCAGCCATCATTAATTCTATTAAGTGAGTTACTTTATAGACTTCATTTGATGAAGCGGTATCCTCAAATAACTTTTTTAATTCTTCAACATTAGAAAACTTCGCCATCAGCCCTTCCATGTTTTCTTTAGTGAGTTGCAACATTCCACTCTCAACTTTACTTCCTTCATTTATATCGGCATATCTTTTGAGAACGTGGTCAAGGGAAGCGTGTGAGCAGAGGAAAAGAGATAAAGACAAGTTTCCTTTTTCTAATGGTTTATATATTTCTTCAAGCTTTGGATTATTTGGATTAACAGTCGCGATGAAAAGTTTATTCCCAGAAATTTTAAATGGAACAGTACCAGTTGCTCTCGCATCTTCTTCTGTTACAAAATGCATAGCGTCTGGCTCAGGTGCAAGCCCACGGAGGTCTACATAGGGTAGGCCATATTTATCTGAAAGAACTTTCATCAATTCCTCCTCCTCCTCTTTATGTAAATCATCAAGCGCGTGATTTTGTACTACATCATTAAAGGTAACAGTCATGGGGATAGTATAGCAGTAAGCAGTAAGTAGTAAGTAGTGTGTAGTGGGATATGCACAGGATATACAAAAAATTATCAATTTCCAATTTTCAATTTTCAAATGGGATACAGAATACAGACATAAATATTCAATGAAATAATATTTAATATTCAAACGGGACACAGAATACGGATACAATTTCCAATTTCCAAACGGACACTATACAATTTTTAACCCGCCTTGCCGGCGAGGCAGGTTTCTAGTTTTTAATTAAATGCAGATACAAAATTCCTCCCATTACTATGCATGTGTCATTCCCGCGCAGGCGGGAATCCAGGTTTGTATTATGAATACTTTTAAATAAAAACCCTTAATTTAAAGGCGAATTAGCCTTGACAAATCCTGTAAAACGTGTATAATATATAGCGAGTCTGTTTAGTAAAAATCCTTTCATTAAACGGCAAATAATTCTTTTACTTTTACCGGAGAAATCTCATGTTTAACCGTATTGTTATCGCAATCGCCGCCATCATTTCCACTTTGTTTTTGGTTGGCTGTGGCTCCGCTCCTGTGGTTGTTGGAGTTGGACCGAGTCGGGCCAACCCGGGTACATCAGCCATTTTGGTTTACCAGCCACCTCGCCCACAACCGTCACCTTATGTTTGTGCAAAAGGAATTCCACTTGTGAGCAAACGAACAGGTTTACCAGTTTGTTTTTATAGTGAGAGGACTGTGTCCTCTGACGGGACAGTGACAGAGACTTCCTCGGAGACAACACCGGGAAGGGTTGGCCAAAAGGGTCATAACCAGACTGGTGGTGGAGGCTCTCCGCAAGGACTGTTTCCGTACATGTCCAAGACGGACTGTCCACAAATTCCAGTAGGTGGCGGGCTGGCCCGCTGTGGCTAACCGTTCAAAGTGAGAGGTAAAATCACTTTTCAAAAAATAACCGATCGGGCGCGCGAATCATCTATGGTTCCGCGCCCTTTTGAATCCCTCTTAGGGTTCATTCCCAGCAGCTTGCTGCGGGAATTGTGTCATCCTCGCGAATGCGGGGATCCAGTGTCTGTACCTGGATCCCAGGTCAAGCCTGGGATGACACAAGATACCCCACCTGCTTGCTGCGAGGTAGTTCATTTTCATGTGTTTCATTAAAAATTTAAAATTAAAAACAAGATATATTGAAGTC
>DOZK01000025.1 GCA_003518045.1 Candidatus Nomurabacteria bacterium | reverse complement strand
CTTTTTGGGGTACATATCAAAGGGTTCGCTTTTATTATTTTTTCCTACAGCTTACTATCGTAAAACCAACTCTCCAAGTGATTGGATTATTGTTTACTAAAATATTTTTTAACTCTGATTGATGTCCACTAATGTAATCACCAACCTCACCACTTATATCCTTACCTACACGTGCAGAAAATTCATCAACATTTTCTTCCAAAGAGGGACCTTCTGTTATTTTATAAATCTCGTCAAAAACATCTGCGTGCATTTTTACACCTGTATCTTTCGAAACAAAGCCAACATCTCTTTTTAAGAATTTAAATAATCTGTTAAAAGCCTGTGCTTCGTCGTCATCTTTAAAAGAGCCAAACTGACTTATAAAAACTCCACCAGGAGCGAGTACTCTGTATATTTCTTTTAATATAGCTTCTTGGGCTTCCAACGTTGGCTCATAGTGAAGAACGCTTCTTAATAGAATTATATTCATAGATGAATCCGCAAGAGGAATTTGTTTTAGGTTCGCAACTATTTTATATAATGTATCTAGACTTTTCTTTAAAATCTCTTCATTAGTATCTAAAAGAATAAGTTGCGGGGTGATACCTTGGCCAGATAATTCTCTACATACATATTTACCAACTGTCCCCAAACTTGACCCAGCATCCAGCACTTTAGGATTTGATACTGATAAAAAATCCTGTGGAATATGTTCAACAAAATAACGACAATTTTCTTGGCTACCAAAATACCCTTTATATAAATCCTCTAAAACTGTCGCCCTTTGAGACATGTCTCTATCTTGTTCAATTGAAGGTTTAACAGAATCTACTTTCATACTAACAGTTTATACTATTCACTTATAAATGATACCAATATTTTAATAGCCTAAATAAGCCATAATTATATAATAAAATAGCCCCTGAGGGGCTATTTTATTATTACGAACTTAACTACTTTGATTCTTCCAAGAATTTCAATACCTTCTCATTCGTTAATGATTGGTACAAGTATCCCTTCGCTCTCTCCTCATCCACATCCTGCATTTGTGTCATTAATCTAACTAATTCAACTTCAACTTCTTCCTCAGTTGCAATTAACTTTTCAGCTTCAGCAATTTTATGTAAAACTAATTGACTCATTGAACGCTTCACAGCATCATTTCTCCATGAAGACTTCATTTCTTCTTCCGTTTTCTTTAAATGCTGTAAATATTCTTCCCATGTTCCACCATAACGAGTAATGTCTGCTCGCATTTGTGAAAGCATATTATTTAATTCATTCTCTACAATTGCTTCTGGTAATTCTGTCTTTGTTTCAGCAATTAATTTCTCCATAATTACAGCACGTTTTTTCTCTTTTAACTTTTGCTCTTTCTCAAGCTTCATGTTCTCTCCAATCTTTGTACGCAAATCATTTAAAGTTTTAAAATTCTCTCCGAAACTTTGAGCAAATTCATCATTTAATTCCGGGAGTGGGTGTGTATGCTCCACCTGCTCCGTACTTCCTACTCCTTGCTCCTTCCCATGTTCATGTTCAGACTCATGCTCGTGAGCGTGTTGATGTGAGCGACCTTTTCTTAATTCTTCAACAACGTCATCAATATCTTTATCTGTAACTTCTCCGCCAGCTGACGGATTTTCAATCAAAGCCTCCTTTGCAATTTTTTTATAATGGGGGAGTTCTACTTCTGGAATAACGGGGACGACAATTGTGAGTTCAAGAGGATTTCCTTTTGCGAGTTTTGTAATTGTAACTTTTGGATCAGCAATAGGATTAAATTTATGTTCTTTAATTGCTTCAACGTAGGCATCACGCAATGCTAAATTAGACATCTCTTCTAAGATAGTCATCTCACCATATTTTTTGATAATCATATCTTCTGGTGCATTTCCTTTACGAAAACCATCGATTTCAACGACTTGCTGGATAGCTTTGAAACCTCTTTCACGATAAGCTTCAAAGGCTTTTTCATCGACAACGACGTCTAGCTGTATTTCTGATTTTGGAAGTTTTGTAAGTTTTATTTTCATGTTGCGGAACAGTTATTAGTTAGTAGTTATTTGTTATTAGTTAAATACGAACCTGGATTCCCGCCTCCGCGGGAATGACACAATAATATTTAGAAAGTCTTATGGTCGGCAAAAGTTATAAAACTATTTTAGATACGAGGCGTGGAGTGCGTGCGAGGAGACGTACTTAATAGTACGCAGGCGGGAACGCGAGGCTCCACAACAAAGCAGATGAAATAGTTTTAGGACTTTTGAAACTTTTGATTATATAGTTCGATTGATTTTGCTATAGCCTCATGTGCTTCTGCTTTTCCTTTAAACCCTGGAACATTAACTGCCGAGCCTTTAAGTTGTTTATAAGTCTCAAAAAAATGTTGTATTTCTTTTAATGTGTGTTTGTTAACGTCTTCAATATCTTTAACGCCTTCCCATCTTTTATCTTTTACAGGGACCGCAATAATTTTATGATCTGATTCTCCTTCGTCAATCATTTCCATAACACCGACTGGACGCACTGCAACTAAAGTTAAAGAAGGTAATGGATACGTTGTTAAAACTAATACATCAAGAGCATCTCCATCTTCCCAGTGTGTCTGTGGAACAAATCCATAATCAAATGGATATGGGGCATCTGAATAATTTGCACGGTCAAGCTCAACAAGATTATTTTCCTTATTTATCTCATATTTATTATGAGAACCTTTTGGAATTTCGATAATAACATTTATTTCATTTGGAACATTTTCTCCGCGGGAGATATCGTGTAGTAAATTCATAGGGGTAGATATTAGATTTTAGACCTCCCGCTTAGCGGGATAAATTAGATTTTAGATTATTAATTCTTGGCTTCATCGGCTACTTCTAGTTTATCAGCTTCTACATTTTCTGTAACTTCTTCTACTGCAACTTCTGTTGAAGCCTCAATCTCAGAATTCTTTGGTGCCTCAACTTCTGTTACATTTAATGCTTCCAAAACTTCAGAAACTTCTTCCGCAACAGTTTCATTTACAATTTGATTATCTGTAAACATTCCTTCTTCATTAGCTTCAGCAATTGTTTCACCACCAGAAATAATATCGATTTTCCAGCCAGTTAATTTCGCGGCGAGGCGAACATTTTGTCCTCCTTTACCAATTGCTAGAGATTGTTCATCACGAGAAACAGTAACGACAGCTTTCTTTTCTTCTTCATTTAATTCAATAGAAAGAGCTTTGGCAGGGGAAAGGGCTGTCGCAATAAATCTACGAGCGTCAGGTGACCATTCGATAACGTCGATTTTTTCACCTGATAATTCATCTGTAATAGCTGAAACTCTAACACCGCGCTGACCAACGCAAGCTCCGATTGGGTCAACTCTTTCATCATTTGATTTAACGGCGATTTTTGAACGACTACCTGGTTCACGAGCAACAGCAACGATTTCTACGACGCCTTGTGCTATTTCTGCACTTTCATTTTTGAAAAGTTCTATCAAGAATTTTGGATGTGTACGTGAAAGTCTGATAGAAAGTCCGCGGAAACCTTCTTCGATTGAGAACAAGAAAGTTTTTACTCTCTCGCCTGGACGAAGTCTCTCTGAAGTTATTTGCTCTTCAAATGGAAGTATGGCTGTTGTGCGTCCGAGGTCGATGAATACTGTTCCACGTTCAATACGCTGAACAACTCCAGAAACAATTGTATTTTGCTTGTCAGTAAATTCACCAACGATTGATTCGCGTTCTGCTTCACGAAGTTTCTGAACAATAACTTGCTTAGCAGTTTGAGCAGCTATACGTCCGAAATCATCTTTATCGTCAAGCGGGAAAATAATTTCCTCACCAAGTTCTGCATTTTTCTTGAAAAGTTTTGCATCTGTTAAAAACATATGACGCTCTTCATTGAAACGTGGAAGTAATTCCTCGCCTTCGGCGACTACTGGCTCTGGTGTAGTCTCATCTTCTCCTTCATTTAAAATACGCACTGTTGTTTCATCAACAACAACTTTCACTTGTTCAAAACGTGTTTCGCCAGTTTCGAAATCAATATTACAGCGTACCAGTTGGCCACGCTTTCCATATTCTTTCTGATAAGCTGCCGCAAGAGATTTCTCTACTGCGTCTACCACTTTTTCATGTGATATCTTTTTTTCTGTCTCGAGTTGTTCTAATGCAATCTTTAGTGCTTTAATATCCAACATATTGGGAAGTTATTAGTTAATAGTTATTCGTTATTAGTAAATACGGAATGCAAATTTCTCTTTATTTTGGCTAGCGAGGAGCTAAATAGAAAAGTACTCTTTTATATTTAGTCCGAGCGACGACATAAAAAGGTTCTAAAATCACGCTTACTTATTACAGGTTAGTATGAACTAGGAAACTCCTACTAGGATACCAAGCCTGCGAGCTTTTAAGAACCTTTATTTCTAAAGAGATCTAATTTTAGTAAAAATTTGACCGGCTCTTTCGGAGCCGGTTTTCACATACACATCAAACAATAAATATATTATACCACTCAAAACTAAAAATGCAAGCGTCGCCTCCTGAATTCTCGCCCTAATCGCA
>DOZK01000010.1 GCA_003518045.1 Candidatus Nomurabacteria bacterium | reverse complement strand
ACACTAAATGTTAATTAACCCGAGAAAGCAAAGAATTAACTCTAATTTTTTCTAAAATTTCGTCTTCATCAAAGACAAAAAAGTTAACAGATAAAGAAGTTTGAATATCTCCATTAAAAATTAAAAATTTCAAATTAAAAATTGTTGTTTATATTTAAATATAAACAATATTCCCCTTTCCTTGCTTATAATACAAGTCATTTCTATTTGCGATTTCTTCAGGAACGTCATCTAGGAATTCACTAGGTGCGTTTATTTGCTTCTGTCCAAAAATAGTTCGAAGCTCGGCATAACATAAATATAAATGTTTTTTCGCACGAGTTACAGCCACATAAAAAAGTCTTCTCTCCTCCTCTTCCTCTTCTTTACTTCTATTTCTATTCCCAATATTTTTATGTGGGAATAAATCTTGCTCCAGTCCAACGACAAAAACGTGGTCAAATTCAAGCCCCTTACTAGAATGTATTGTCATTAATCTCACACCATTTTTATCTTTCGTATCATTATCTTGGTCAGATTGTAAAGAAGTTTCTTCTAAAAATTGTGTTAGAGCATCAACTCCTGATTGTTCGTCATATCTAATAGTCATAGAAACTAATTCGCGAGCATTTTCTAATCTTTCTCTGTCTTCAGACGAGCCTTCTAACATTTCTTTCTCCATTCCAGAGTCAACGATAATCATTTGTATTACATTTGAAAGTGGCGAGACTTCTAAAGTCTCAGATATTTTATCCAAAAAATCATAAACATTATTTATTTTTAATTGCGCACTCGCCGGCACTTCCATACCAGCAAATATTTTTGCAACAGTGGTCTTCCCTATTCCTTTTTTTGGTGTATCAAATACGCGTTTCAAATCCGGTTGGGAAAGACGATTTATTGAAGCACGTAAATAACTCATCACATCTTTTATTTCTTTTCTTTCGAAGAATTTTGTGCCGAGCAAATTGTAGGTTACATTTGCACGAATGAAAGATTCTTCAAGTACTCGCGACTGAAAATTTGCTCTATAAAGCACAGCAATTTGCTCGGCATTTTGGCCTTCTTCAATTAAAATTTTGCATTTCTCCGCGACCCATTCTGCCTCAGAGCCTTCATCCCATGTCGGCACTATATCTATTTTGTCTCCCTGCCCTTTTGAAGTGAAAAGATTTTTCTTTTGACGGACAGTATTTTTTTCTATGGCAGTATTTGCAAGAGTTAAAATATTTCCAGTCGAGCGGTAATTTTCTTCAAGTAAAACAGTGTGAGTTCCAGGAAAGTCTTGCTCGAAATTTAAAATATTTCTTAAATTCGCCCCTCGCCAACTATAAATATTTTGGTCAGTATCTCCCACCACACAAATATTATTATTTTTTGGATTAACTAATAATTTTACAAAAGCATATTGTGAGCCATTCGTGTCTTGATACTCATCTATATGTACATAAGTAAAACGATTCTGATAATATTCACGTATATTTTGATGGTCTTCCAACATATGCACAGCTTTTATGATTAAATCATCAAAGTCTACCGCTTTTTGTCTTTTTAATTCCTCGTCATATATTCTCCAAACAGAAGCGACTATGTCCATTTGAGCAGTAGCCACTTTTTTCTTATAGTCAGAAAGACTTGTGAAGTCCCCTTTCTCACGACTAATTATAGAGCGGATTTTTGATGGGTCATTTACTTTCGGGTCTATCCCTAGTTGTTCAACAGCCTTCTTAATTATTGAAAGCGAATCTGCAGAATCCAAAATAGTTGGATGCTTGAGTAATCCTATGTACTCAGATTGTTCGGATAACATCATTAGTCCTAACGAATGGAAAGTTTTTATTATCGGGATATGGTGATATGGGTTTAAGGACGACCGAATTTGGCGAATTTCTTTGTTGGAACTGCTTATTTTTTCTTCACCGTACTCCATGTACGGCTCATTAAAAATACTTGTTCCGCCTCGAACTTCGCTCAAATTCGGTCGTCCTTCCTCAATCATGTGTTCCTCTTCTAATCTATCTATTATTCTCTCTCGCATTTCTTTCGCAGCTTTATTTGTAAAAGTTACAGCAAGAATTGCACGTGGGTCAGTTCCTGATTTTATTATTTCTACAATTCTTTCAGTAATTGTTTTTGTTTTTCCAGCACCAGCACCAGCCAAAATAAGAAGCGGCCCTTCGGTATGAAGGACTGCTTCCTTTTGTTTTTTATTTAAGAGAATGTCTGCCATTTGCACCCATTGTATCACAGGGGTTTTTCAACTGGAGCCGCATTCTTATTTTGGCTAGCGAGGAGCGGAGTAGAAAAGTAATCTTTTAGACTTCGTCCGAGCAACGACATAAAAAGGTTCCAATACCCCGTTTACTTGCTATATGTTATTCTACTCGGAGCGAATTTCTATAGAACTCCTTACCCGCTTACTGCGAGGAACCTTTATACGCATCAATAACTTTTTTGCGAGATACTTGGAACATTTCCTCGTAATCTGGTATTAAATGCTTTAATGTTGTTACATAAAAATCCTCCCCCATTTTAAGTGATGCTTCGAGTGCTTCGAACTGGTCTTTACCTACCCTCTCGTAAGCATCTACAAAAAATTGTTTTTGTATTGATTCCGCAAGTGTAAGTAAAGTCCTTTCTTGATCTTCTTCATTGAGACTTTCTAAGCCTAACTCTGTTATTAGTTGTTTGAAAATTGTTTCTGAGTCCATATTATTGTTTTGCTGTATTGGCCTTCATTATTGTTTCTATTCTATTCTGTGCCCATATAAATGTTTGAGCAATATTTTTATCCTCTAATAATAATCTCAAATCATCTTGTAAATTTTGTGGATCAATTGATCTAAATATTTTATAAATCTCTTTAATTATATCCGTCATGTTTTCTTTCACGTAACAATCTGTATCCTTCATCTTTATAATACAGGCAGACACAACATCATTATTTGTATTATAAGCTGTGTTTAGCATAAAGCTTGGCGGTTGGACTAACTTATTATAGAGAAAAATTTGTTCGTCACGAGACATTTCATGCTTGTCGCGCTCATTTAAAACCTCAACTCTCTCAAAGAATTTTAATGCCCAAGCTTGAGGATCATTTGTTCCAAGTAGCCATTTTATATTTATTTGTGTTTCTTGATCAAGCTCTTTCCACCATCTCGTATTTTCAAAGTTTGGATTTAAACCTTCCAAAGTACTGGCTTGTGGCTTTCCAGAAATCCCACCTGCTTTTATTAATTTATTAGAATCTCCTTGGGCTGGAGCTGTTACACTTTGACTATTATTTTCTGAGTGTACTTCTTTTTTTGATTCTAATATTTTAGCTCCAGTGAAAGCCGCAAAAGAAACAAGCGTTACAATAGAAGTTATTCTTGCAGTTTTATTTTCCCAGATCTTTTTAGCCAAGTTTGTTATACTGTCCCCCATTCTACTTACAATCCCCTTTTCTAATGATGACCCTGGCGCAACAGCAAGAGTCGCAGGAGCGGCGCCCACACCAGCAGTTGGGTTTGTGTCTACTGCAGGAGCAGTCCCGGCACCAGGAACAGATGATGTTGTACTTGGAGCTGGTTTTTCTAACATATTGTGTACCTTATCAGAAGGACTCATTTGAGCTTCAAGCTTTCTTAGGCTATCAATACTAGCTAGTTTATTATCCGCTAAAGCTTTGGCCCCCTCTAAATCTTTAATAATTATTTTTGCGTCTTCTAGACTAACCCCAAACTGCTTTTGAATATCTTTTGTAGTTAAAGAATTGTTGCTAGGGGAAAGTACTATTTTATTAATAATATATTCAACAAGTTCTCCAGCCTCAAGCACTGTTTTAAATGGCGGAGGTAAAACAAAAACCTCATTTAATTTATTTTTAGCTGCTGCATATTCTTCGTAAGCGTCGATAGCATTAAAGTCTATGTTACTTGATTCATTTATGATTGGATGCAAACCATCAACTCCTTCTTTTAGAAAACGTTCCAATATTTCAGAAGCTAAATTTAAATTAATACCCAAGACTGACGTTAATAAACCTGGAGCAAAAATTATTTTACGGCCTCTCCATTTATTTAACTCATTCAATAAGTCTCTATTAGTAAAAGTAATTTTGTCTAATAATTCTTGTCCAACTTCAAGCACCGTCAAGGTAACATCATCTTTTTTTGTTCTTGCGTAAACAGCGGGACTTGTTCCGCTAATTCTGTCCTCCATTATTTTTTTTATTACCGCCGGGACCTCAATAGCTTTATTGGCCTTGAATATTTCTAACAGTTCGGTATCTGTGAAGTTACCAGTTACTCCATCACTAAACGACATTACTAAATCTCCAGGTACTATATCAATAACATCTATCCAAGGTCTCACTATATCAGCACCCATAGCTTGTGCGGTAAAATTGTTACCCTCAGATTGCATTTTTATAATAGGATAAAAACCAGCTTCGTTATTTCCTAAATCATCTTTACTTAATCCAATAGCTTCTAGCTCTTTGATAATAAAAGCTAGCTCCGTTGCATCAAAAGTATCGGGCGCTTTATACATAGGAATAACCTCAGCTATTTTTTGCGCTGTAGTGAATACTGATTTTATTGCTGTATCCTTATTTGTCTTTTTTGCTAATTTTACTTTTTCTATAAAGTTATTTAAATTTTTGTAATGCTCCCCCTCCGTATAAGTCGTTGCATCCCCCAAAAGATTTGGGTTATAACTTTTTTGATCTATTGTTTGGAAAATAATTTTTCCATCACGAATTACAATTGCCCGACTATCACCAACGTTTGCCACAATTAATTTGTTCTCCCCTTTCTCGTTTGTGAAAGTTTTAGTAAAAACCAAAGTTGTTTCTGAGTTTAGTGATTTATTAGTATTTTCCGTGAGTAATTTTTTATTTGTCTTCTCAATTAAATCAGCGACCGCATCCCCCATATTTTTTTCAGAAATTTGTTTTGGAATTACTGCCAGCCCAGCTTTTATTAATGGTGCAACAAATTGAGATGCTCCATTAGTAGTTGCTCCAAGTCCATCTAAGGTACCAGTTGCACCATTTGTTGGATCAACAAATGATGAGTCCATATTCTTATAATCCGGCTTACCAGGGTCATCCTCTTTTTGAAGAGTTGCTTCAGAGGCTTTAAATAAAAGGTTAATTTTTCTCTTTTCAATTTTTTTAGCAGGAGTTGCAGATACTGAGGCAGATGGATCTACAGCAATAGGATGTGCTGAACCAGCAACAATAGGAGCTACTGGGCTAGTAGCAGGAGCTGCTCCTGGATCAGGCATTCCTTTTAAGTATTCTTCTAAAGCTTTGTCGTCCTGAGTATATTCCATAGTTTATTATTTCAGTATACCAGCCTTTTTTAAAGTTTCTATTAGTTCTTGTGCGTCGTTACCTACTATTCCATAAGTGGCAAGTGTCTCAATACTTATTTTTTCTTTTGCAGCTAACATGGCACTTAATATATTTTTTGCTTGAGCGAGTTTTGTGTTTATATCTTCTCGCATTTTATTTTCTATATTTGTGGCCTTTGCTTTTAGATCATTACAAATAGTTACGCCATAATTAACTACACCAAAAATAATTTTATTAATCTCGGCTTTATCTTTTTTGAATTTTTGTATTGTTTCTTTTTGATCTGATCCTAATGTATTTAAATCGTCATCACTTAAATTAGAAAATAATTTAGCATAATGCAATTGTTTTGTTGCCATTTCTCGCATAATTCCCCCGCTTCCTAATAATTTTATTTTTTCCTCAATCTTCCCCAAGAGTCCTTGTATATAAGGAATATTATAATTAGCTGGTCTTGCGGCCGCTGCCATCTCAGCTTCCATTTCAGCTTTAAAGATGTTTAATGTTGCTCTTTCCGTCTCAGAGCGTTTAGTGAAAGCAGATAATCTTATACCAAGGATATCCCTTTCCCAAGAGTCATCACTAGATAAAAATTCTAAGTCTTTATTTATTTTAGGCGCTGTTTCTTGCTTCTGTTTTTTTAATCCCTCATTCTTTTTATTATTTATTGCTTCTTCTAATTGTATTTTACGTCCTTTAACTTCTTCTAATGCGGGTGCATGTTCATAATGTTTAACTGCCCATTCTATGTCATTGCCCTTATCATTATGAATCCCAGATAAAATTTTAGCGTATAAAATAAGGTCTTGTTGAAAATTATCTGTTAAATGAGGCTCTGTTGTAAAATCTTCTAACTTGAGAAGTTCAAAATCGAGATTAAACATTTCTTTCACTGTACTTATTTGTTCCGCTTCCTTCTCATCTGACTCCCAAAGCTCCTTAGTTTTATTTTCTGATCTATAAGTATCAATTTTACCAGAATCAAGCCACGCTTTTTTCCAAGCTTCATAAACTGCAATATTTTTGCCATGAATTTTGATTCCAGTCATTAAATCAGACGTAGGAGTTTTTCCTAACATTACTATGTGTTCCACTGAGAGTTGCGTATCTCCAGGAAGTCTGGCTAGCGGCGTTTGTAGGCCTCTTAGTATATGGTTTGAATCACGTTGACTAATTTCTGGACCAAAAAGCTCCTCAAGTCCCTCAACTTCTTTTGTGTTAATGGAAACGAAATCTTTTAAAAATTTAACATCGGCCATCATTTCTTTTGAAGAAAATTCTTTCGAGCCATTTACTACTCGTAAAACTCTAAACAAAGCATCTAATGTTTCGGGACTAACAGCTCCACGCTTTTCGACCAACTCATTTCTTAGTCTCCTTACTTGTTCTGCCAGGCCATCAATCATTGCATCTTTTATTTCATTCTTTCTTCGTATTTCACTACCTATATTTTTTTTACCTAGGGACTCTTTAGTTATTTGAGTCGTTGCCATTTCTAAGAGACTCCTTGTTTCACTTTTGTCTAAAGCTTTACCATTTTTATAAAATGTCTCATCTTGTGGACCGCCCGAAAGAGTCATAGACAAATTATCTATAGTTGAATTTAAGCCAGTTTCTATTAGTTTAAGTTCAGTCCCGTATCTAATTACTATCCCCCTAAGTTCAGGAATAAGTGGGGAGCTGGGATTCTTGCTCTCGAAATTAAGTGCTTCTTCTGCTTTGCGTAATAATCCAGTGCTCGATTTTATTTTTTCAAACTGTTTAGATCTCTCTACTTTTAAATTATGAATTACATTTTTTATTTTTTCAGTTTCTTTTGAAAACTCTTCCAGCCTTTCTTGTCCCCAATTATAAGCCTGTTTCTCTGCTTCTTTTTCACGGCGAGCCACTTCCTTCTCATTATTTTCTATTTGAGAAGACAGGTTATTATATATTTTTTCTGCTAGATTCTGTGCCACATGGTCTCCTCTTATTTCTATCCTTCTTTTTTCTAGAGCTTCTTTTATTTTCTCTAAACTGTGTCCACCTAAATAACCCTCTTGGTCATAAGTTGGTAAAACAGTAAAAGACCCTATGTTTTTATCTATGACATCAGGGGCATATTTTTCTGGCTGTAATTCCTCCACCTTTTTTAATATATCGGCAAGCCTTTTCCTGTATTCTTCTACAGATGAGTCTAGCCCCGGTTTAAAAGTCGGAGTAGAAAAAACTTGTTCAAGGTATTGTGGCGCAGGTTGGGACGCAGCTCTTCTAGCTCCAGGTTTTACAGGAGGTCTAGGTGCTGTAGCTCCAGGAGCCCTGCCGATTGTAGAGGAAGATGTTGCCATGAGTATTTTCCTCAGTATACCTTTATTTTAAAGCACAAAGTATATGTTCTCCACATATTGGGGATTGCCACCGAGGTTGTTTTTGTACCTGTTTTCTGATAGGATAAATAGATGTCCACAATGGCAAACTTCTAGTTTACGCCTTGTTGGATCTCTACACTTTTTGTGATATTAACCATTTATAACGGTTTAATTACAACAAAATGTTTCAAATAAAGGTTTAACCCTTATTTACATAAAATCTTGTTATCTAAAAATTCAAAAAGAGACGTAAGAAACAGTGTCTTCGGTCTCATTATATGTTTAGCCATTTTAAAACCTGGGACAACTCATGCAGGAGTACTTTCTGATTTCACCGATAAAGTGAAGTCTATTTTTTTACCAACAGTTTCTGCCGTAGAAGAAGTGTCCCAAACTTCTCAAACAATGGCTTTAATGAAGCCTATAGTTGTTTCAGAAGATGATGTGAACGGAGCCATTTCAGATGATGGAGTTTTTTCTGAACTACTTTCTTCAACAGCGGGCTCCCTTAGAGTTTCTACAGAAGATATCGACTATCCAACAAATGACATCATCAGTGTTTATGAGGTTAAAAAAGGAGACTCTCTAGCCAGTGTTGCTAAATTGTTTGGTGTTTCCAAAAATACAATTATGTGGGCAAATGATTTAAAATCCCAAAATATTACCCCAGGAGATACTTTAGTTATCTTACCGATGACGGGGATTAAACATGTTGTTAAAAAAGGCGATAGCGTGGCCTCTATTGCAAGAAAATATAAAGCAGACACAAGTGATATTGCAAAATTTAACGGCATAGCAACTAGTGATGGTTTAACTATTGGGGATACAATTCTAGTTCCAGAAGGTGAAATTGCAATTACTACAACAGTGAAAACAAAAACAGGAAAAACTATTGTTACAGGAAAGGTCCTCGAGTCGTATTCAAATGCTTCACCGGAAGGCTTCCTTGTTCGTCCACTTTCAGGCGGTAGAAAAACCCAAGGATTGCATGGTCATAATGGAATTGATTTTGGCGCACCAGTTGGAACTCCAGTTTTCGCATCATCCGGCGGTCGTGTGATTTTGGCAAAGTCTGGTGGGTATAACGGAGGTTATGGAAGTATGATTATTATTACTCACGAGGGAGGAATACAAACAATTTACGCTCACCTGAGTCAGGTTAATGTTGTGGTGGGTCAAAGTGTTTCCCAAGGGCAAACAATTGGTCGTGTTGGAAACACAGGCAGGTCAACAGGCTCACATTTGCACTTTGAGGTACGTGGAGCTCGTAACCCCTTCTAGTTTTTCTTTTAAAAAGAACCAACTTCTTTGTTACGGGTCCCAAGTTTTTCAGTCAACGTACTATTAAGTACGCTTCCTTAAAAACTTTTCCCGTGCCTCGAATTTGATTTCTTTTTAAAAGAAAAAATGGATTATCTCTAGGCTCCTCGTATCTAAAACAGTTTTTTGAGAAAAAGTTTGCAAGTTCAAGAAAATTAAAAAGTAGGGAGTAATTAGTAAACAGCAAACAGGGAATACAAATGCGGGGCAACCGAAGGTTGCCCCGCATTTGTATTCCCCTAATTACTACTTACTAATTACTACCTACTATCTAAAACCTCTCCTCATACAACTTCGGTCTATATTGAAAAGCAATCAGCACATCATTCTCACTAATATTTTCTGATTTTCTCAAATCAGCAATAGTGCGCGCCAATCGCAGTACCCTGTGATACGCGCGTGGTGATAAAATATGTTTTGTTGCTAATTGTTTCATTAAATCTTCAACAGTTTTATCTAATTTAATATATGAAGCAATATCTTTTGCTTTCATATCTTTATTCATTTTTAATTTTGACGCTGGATTAATTTTCAAAAATCTTTGCTCAGCAAATTTTCTTGCAGAATTAACTCTCTCCCTTATCCCCTCGGTTTCCTCACCAACTCTTGCATGAGAAAGTGTATCGTAATCAACATGTTGCACAGGCACCCACATATCTATTCTATCCATAATTGGACCGGACAATTTTCTTGCATATCTTTGAATGTCTGCTTGTGAACAAGTGCATCGTTTTACTTTACTTCCCATGTATCCACACGGACATGGATTAAAAGCAGCGATAACAATACAAGAAGCAGGGAAAGCAAAAGTTCCCTTTGCACGCGATACTACTATCACACCTTCTTCGAGTGGTTGTCTTAATGCCTCAATAACTCTTTTTTCAAATTCTGGAAATTCATCTAAGAAAAGTACACCTCGGTGTGCCAAAGTAATTTCTCCTGGTCGTGGATTTGCTCCACCACCAACCAAAGAAACATAAGACGAAGTATGATGTGGAGAGCGAAATGGTGGGTGTGTTACTAATCCAATTTTTGTATTTGCAACAGAATGTATTCTTGTTACTTCAAAAACTTCTTCTCTAGGAAGAGGTGGAAGTATGCCAGTGAAGGCACGAGCGAGCATCGTCTTCCCTGTTCCTGGCGGTCCATAAAGAGCAATATTGTGTCCACCTGCGGCTGCAATTTCGAGTGCTTGTTTTGCAGTTTCTTGTCCCCTAACATCTTTAAAATCTAAAAAGAAATCAGGTCTAATATAATTTATAGAAGTCGTTGGCGTTTTTTCTATAAAATTTTCTAAGCCATCATCCCCTTCTATTACTCCACCGAAATGTCTAAAAATATCTTTTAAATTTGAATAACCATAAACATCTATCCCATCAATTAACGCCGCCTCTTCTTTATTTGCATTTGGAACGAAAAGTGCTTTTATTCCCAACGCTTTTGCTTTTTCTGCAATAGAAAGTATTCCCCTCATTTCTTGCGCGTCCCCAGCTAAAGAAAGTTCTCCAACAAACCACGAAGATTTTATATCTACTTCTAGTTGTTTTGATGCTAGTAAATATGAAAGTGCAATTGGTAAATCAAAATGTGAACCCTCTTTTTTAATATCAGCTGGGGCAAGAGAAACAGTAACTTTATGATTTTCTGTTTTTGGATTTCGTAAATATGAATTTTTTAATGCCGCAATTACTCTGTCCTTACTTTCATCAACTGCTTTGTCTGGTAGTCCAACAATAGAAAAAGAATATAGCCCAGAAGAAACATCCACATCAACAGAAACCTCTTCTGCATTTAATCCAACTATATGTGCGCTATGTACTGTTGCAACACTCATTATTTAATTATAGTACCACGCATTTGAAGTATGCCGTCAGTAGAGGAAGCAAAAACTAAATATTCGTCGTTTATAAAAGCATAAACTAAAGTTGAAGAATTAATGGTTAATCCTCGCATATTTTGATTTGATTTCGTGTCATCAATAAAAGTTAAATCTGGCGTAGTCGTACTATTCTCATAATTTTTTAATTCGTTCGCCAATACATCTTTTGCAATGTCAGTTTCATTTTTTATCATAAAAGCAAAAACAGAATTGTAATCGTTTATTGTAAGAATAATTCCAGCAGAATTATTTTCAACCTTAGTCGTGAAGTGTGCAATGCCAGTAGCTAGAGTTGGGGAATAATTATTTAATTTTTGAGAAATTATTTCCTGAGTATTTGCATTATTACTTTGCGTGTTGATTAATTCTGTTCCAGCATCTTTTGTTATTGGTTTTTGTTGATTAACATATAAATAAGCTAAATATGAAAACCCTGCAATTACTAAAAGTAAAATTACAATAGCAGAAATGAAAAAACCACGAGATGAATTCGGGTTAGAAAAAGAATTAGATAGTGTAGGGTTATTTCCCACATCTCCGCTAGCCGAAGCAATATCTGTAATAGAAGCCTCCTTGTGTTTTATTTCATCTCTTATGTCTTGTTCAAATGTATCGATATTGGGAATGGCCATGAGAATAGTGTAACAGACAACAGACAGGAGACAAGAGGAGTTTTAAGTTTTTAGTTTCCAGTTTCAAGAAAATACAAGGTGGCCACGAAGTGGCCACCTTGTATTTAGTATCCTCTGGAAACTGGAAACTTGGAACTGGAAACTATTTATTCCCCCGCTGAAATCCCCAACTCATCATCAGAGAACTCTTTTACTGCTCTAGGTTTTTTAGCAGAAGTTTTTCCTCTTTTTGGAGCTGAGTGTTGTGTTCTATATCCAATCAAAAACTTTTCTGGATGTTCACACATGTCGATAAAGTCTTCACAAGTAGCGCGAAGAGAAGATGAAGATGAACGACCAAAAGAAATTACTTCTACTTGCACACCGAAATGTTCTTTTAAGAAAATAACAAGTGGTACGAAGTCCCCGTCTCCTGTTGCGAGTACTATGGTATCAACTTTTGGAGCCAGACGAATTGCGTCAACTGCAAGTCCGACATCCCAGTCAGCTTTTTTTGCACCACCATAAAAAACTTGTAAGTCTTTTGTTTTGGTTTCGATACCAAGTTTTGTTAAGGCTTCGAAAAAGTTTGTTTCGTCTCCTGCTTCTGTAGTGATGACGTAAGCGAGTGCGCGAATAAGTTTACGCTTACCGACAGATTCTTGCATTACAGCCCCGAAGTTAACTCTAGTATTGTATAAATTTTTTGCACTGTGATATAGATTTTGAGTATCTATAAATACTGCGACACGTTGGTCGCTGTGTTTGATAACAGACATGGGGGTAGATTTTAGACATTAGACTTTAGACACTAGAAAATACAAAAATGTTTTGTGTTGTCATTCCCGCGGAGGCGGGAATCCAGTGTCAGAATTCTTTTATCTTGAATTAAATATTAAAATAGAAACTATAGTTAGTATATACCAAGGACACGTTAGACGTTAGGAGTTAGCGGTTAGGTGTTAATACAAGAGCGCGCCTACGGCACGCTCTTGTATTTGTATCGTATTTTTACTTCTAACCCCTAACTGCCGACCCCTAACTATTAAAATAAAGAAAATTGTTTTAGTTGCGAGGCACGGAGAAACGTTTGAGGGAGATGTACGAATAGTACATAGACTGAAAACGAGAGGCTCCGTAACAAAGCAAATGAAACAATTTTGTTTATTTTAAACCTAGTTTTGTAACAACAGTTGTATACCTCTTCTTATTACTTGCTTCCAAATATTTTAAATGTGTACGGCGGTCAGCAACCATTTGAATAAGACCACGTCTTGAGTGATTATCTTTCTTGTGAACTTTCAAATGATCTGTAAGTTCAGTAATTTTCTTGCTCAAAATAGAGATCTGAACTTCAGGAGATCCTGTGTCAGTGTCATGTATTTGAACGCTTTTTATGGCATTAGCCTTTTTTCGTGTGGAAAGCATATTGATTAACTATTGCTATATTCTATCACACATTTACCCACTTTGCAAGGGGTGGTTGAGCCCCTTACCACCCCGCAGTCCAGCCACACGGTGTGTGGCTGTGACAAGTCGCACGGTCGAGCCGTGCGACCCTGAGACCACCAGGTAAAAGGGTGCATTTCATTTAGATTTTAGACCTTAGAAATTAGATATTTTTCATTCCCCTCTTTTCCACAGATAATCATAAATTATCTACATAAAAGAGGGCAGAGCTTGTAGAAAGCAATTAAGTTTCCGCCACTCTGCATAATTCATGTTTTATTTTAAGTCGCACATGTAAACGACCCCTAACCTAACCGATTTACCTCGGGTAGAGGACTATCGGCTCGTCAGGTAATCCTTCTCGCGCAAGACTCGATGGTACTCCTTCGATGCCGTCGTGGTACCAGATGGATACTTCGGCGTATGAGAATGACTCCCGTATTCCATCGGATGGCCGACGCTTCCATTGTGTCTGCAGACCACCAATTGTGCCCACAAATGATTCACGATGGTCTGAGTTGTTAGGCCCAACCCCGCCGTTCCACAACTCAACGAGAAAGAAACCCGTACGGCCTTCCAGCCGTTGTAGTCCATCGATGTTTGTGACAACGTGTACCCCATGCTCGCGGTATTCAGGTGACCCCAGTGTCATCTCAAACCCGTAATACCTGCCATCCTTTTTTGTAAGGGCAGAGAACTCCGGGTTCTTGCGATCAATGAAGACCACTTTGTTTTGGCTCCAGAGCCCCGCAACTTTTTTAGTGGCTATTTTTTTCCATACAGCCTTCTGGGCTTGAAGAGTCTCAACTTTTTTCTCCCAAGATACTCGATCGAAACCACGAGCCTGATCGAACAATTGAGAGAGTTCTTCGACAGCACCCGGCAATAGGAACTCCTCGCCTTTACCATAAGGCACCCATCCTTCTTTGACCATGGTCTGGGGAACTTTAATGTCCCCCATATTGACACTCTGATTTCCTTCCTCTCGAAAGAAATCTACGGAAGTAACTTTCCCGCAACTGTCAAAGACGCGTATGTACTCAAATGGAATTTCACACCATCTTTCATCGAGTATGGGCGCGAAAGAAACACCATATTGCCGAGCGGCTTGCCGCTTTTTTTCCGTCAATTCCATTATTTTTCCTTTACTCCCCGGCTGGTTAATGGGAAGCGAGAGCTGTGCTCTCATACGCTTTTCAGCGCACGTTTAAGATATCCTCGACCAGACAATCCAACACCACTTGCGTGACGTAGAAACGAGGATTTAAGTGATGAAGATTCAAAGAACTTCAAGCATAATGATAGCATCTTTATATCAAAAAGTCAAGCAAAATACGACAAAAAGCCTATATTTAAAGGTATTTTTACCTAAATTATATGAATTATCCCCTAAAAGTAGGAATTATTGTACGACATTGGTATATACTCAGAATAGTTAGGAGACGGCAGTTAGAAGTTAGGAGTTGAATTCTCTAACCTCTAACCTCTAACCTCTAACCTCTAACCTCTAACCTCTAACAATGAATCTTTTTTCTCTCAAATCAGACTTCCTCCAATATATAGAAATAGAAAAAGGACGTTCGGCGCTCACTGTTCGTAATTACGAACATTATCTCACTCGCTTTTTAGATTTTGTAAAAGTAGAGTCCCCTACCGATATTACTGAGAGCATGATGCGTGAGTATCGTGTCTATCTCAACCGCCATCCGGCACGTGCAATGAAAAAAGGACAAGCTCAAGAAACTTTAGATAAAAAAACTCAAAATTATCATTTGAGTGCACTTCGTGCATTTTTAAAATATATGCGTAGACAAGGCGTGCAAAGTTATGACCCAGAAAGAATTGAACTTGCAAAAACACAACAACGCGAGCTTGATTTAATTTCCGAAAAAGAATTAGAGAATTTAATGTCCTCCCCTGACATAACGACTATCGCTGGGCTTCGGGATAAAGCAATTTTAGAATTATTTTTCTCAACTGGACTTCGCGTTTCGGAATTGTGTTCGCTTGATCGTGATACAGATTTAAAAACAGGAGAAATTTCTGTTCGTGGAAAAGGGGGGAAAATTCGTGTGGTGTTCGTATCTGGTGCAGCAGCAATTTCTGTTAAAAAATATTTAGAACAGCGTGTTGATATTGATGAAGCCATGTTCATTGATCATTCCCCTCGCGCCCACGCCAGAATGGTAAAAGAAGAATCAATCAGACTTACACCTCGTTCTGTTGAGCGCATTGTTACAAAATATGCAGTAATAGCCGGCATTGCAAAGAAGTGTACTCCCCACGTGATAAGACATTGTCTTGTTGGTACGACAAGAATATTTTTACCAAATTCAATCACTAGAACTAGAGAGTTATTTTCTAAAAATGAAAAGACAAGAGTAAATTCCTATGATTTTAAGAATAAGAAATTCATAAATGTTTTTACTACCAGAAAAGAAAAGCATATTACCTCAAATCTTTTAGAAATTCATGCGGATGGAAGAAAAATAGAATGCACCCCGTATCATCGTTTTTTTAAAGTCGGGACAGATAATTTTGTAGAAGGAGTTGAAGCTCAAAATATTAAAGAAGGAGACTATCTTTTCGGAATTAAACCACATCAAGGTAATTTTTCTAAAAAGAACATTAGACCAAAGAATTTTTGGAGACTCATTGGTTATATAGTCGGAGATGGAACGGTTTCTCTTGCACGACGTGGCGTTATTCTTACAGACAAAGATAAAAAGCACATTGAGTATTATGCAAAATTAGTCGAAAATATTTTAAAATACAAACCAACACAAACTATTTCAACTTATTCAAAAAGTTTTTGTCTCAATATTTACAATCTACCATTTGTTAAAGAAATGCTCGCCATGGGTGTTGGAGTACCTTCGAAAGAAAGGATTATTCCTGGAGCATTATTTAATGCAAGTAAAGAGGAAATTATTGATTTTATAACAGGATTCTATGATGCAGAAGGAAATAGTGGAAAGATAAAAATGTTTTCAGCTAGTAAACATCTCCTTAAGGACGTTCAAGTTCTTTTACTTAAACTATCTATAGACTCTGTTTTAATCGAGAGAGAACGAACTGTTATTTTGCCAAGTAAAAACAAGAAAGAAATTCGGCACACAATATACATACTTCATGTTACTCAAAAAGAGAGTAAAGTGGTTTTTAAAAAAATAATAAAAACATTAAAAAATAATCTAATTATTGAAGATACTCAAAGGACTGACTACAAAATACCGACACAATTTTTATTTAAAAAGAATTATTCAAAATTTTTAGAATGTAAAGGGTTTTCTTTTTATCTTGAGCAGAAACATAATATAAAATCTCTAAAGAGATATCAAAGTATTTGTACTACGGATGTTATTTTAGAAAAAATTATAGATACCATGAAAGTTTTTAATATGGAAAAGTCTATTGTTGATGAGTTTTTTACAGCACTCGTTATGGCTAAAGATATTAAATTTCTTAAGGTAGCTTCTATAAAGAAGATCAAGGCAAAGAGTATTGAAGTATATGATTTTACAATTGATAAGACTTCTAATTTTATAACTGATGGATTTATTTCTCATAATTCTTTTGCGACAGACCTTTTATACAATGGAGCGGACTTGCGTACCGTACAAATGATGTTGGGACATGCGTCTATCGCAACCACACAAATATATACAAACGTTACCAACAAATTCCTCCGCGATCAATTTGAGAAGTTTCATTCAAAAAGAGAGAAGAAATAAAATTTTAAAATTAAAAATGGGCACGTCTTGCGACGTGCCCATAAGTTACATAGATAAATCATTTCACTCGGTGTTTCCTTACTCTGTGAAAAGTTTTTCTAATTGCTTGTTCCGGCCCCTCTTTAAACAAAAGCCATAAGACCATTCGTATTTCCCCCGCTGACCGTGGTCCCATATGCCGGTACAGTTCTGGAATCCCTTCCCACTGCTCGGTGGTCGTATCTGTATAAGTGACAAACCAGTCGACAACCATTTTATCTAGAAAATCTTGCCATGCAGTAGCAGGATGCCTTTTGATTCTTGAATAGAGCCAACCCTCAACCGGATTAAGGCGGAAACTAAGCTCCATGGTCCACAAATTTTCAAACCTCCGGTATGGAAGTGAGTCAGTTGGAGAAGGAGAGAGCAAATGTAACACGAAAGCCAATAGACAAAGCTTTTCGTTTTTGTTCATTTTGACAAACCGGACACCTTCCTCATTCAGTGCTGTAACGATTCGTTGTTCAAGAGATTCAATCATTTTTCTCCCCATTTCCCCAAGAGACCGCTCGGGAATTCGGCTTGAGGACTATCCTCAGAATCAAAGAACTTTCTCTGACAAACACTCAGATAATTTTTAGTGTTTGATAAGAGAGCCATTAACCACGATGGCTCCAAAAGAACCTAATCATTTGTCCAGACGATGGACGAAACTACAGATAGCTTGTGCCCAAGCAGATGTCCAATCCTTCGTACTTGAGTATTTGACGATGCTCTCCCCTTTCTCACAAGTGTCAAATGCCAAGCTGGAAAGGAAAGAGCCAGAGAAGGCATCCTTATGGCCATCGCCATCAGTGACGAGGCAAACCAAAGGTATCTTGCGTCTAATTGCAGACATGACAACTGATGCACCGTTCGGCCCCATATCACTTGCGTGAGACCAAGGGATGTAGAGGTCGGTTAGAACGGCGAATAGATCATTCATCCTTAGTAAGGCCGAGTAACTTTGACTCTTCGTCTCAATCTCGAGTTCCATTTCTTGATACATGGCAATTACTTTTTGTGGGTCCATCAAATAATTTTTCGCGGTCTCAATGATTTCTCCAGTGAGGTTGTCCAGGTTAAGTGCAGAAATCGCGCGTGCAATTTCTTCCGGTTTGTCATCCACAATCAGAATCTTCATCTTACTCATTTCAATTTCCTTTCAATGTTCCCGATAAGCACAATGCTCATCGTTCTGGTAATAGAATAACATATTGATGTACCATTGTCAACTTAAATAAGCTACAAATAGCTTGATTTTACAGTATTTTTACAAAAAGTGTTGACGAACTGCCAACAACATATATAATGTAAAGGTATATGGAAAAACTATTCGAAACCATCGGGTTAAATGCAAATGAGAGAGATGTATATTTAGCAGTTTTAAAGGCGGGGAAAATCTCCCCTCAGCGTGTTTCTAAAGAAACTGGAATAAACCGCACGACAGTGTATAGCATTTCTCGCAAACTGCGCGATGCAGGATTTATCTCTGAAGATGTTGGGCAGAAAGTTACTTACCTCATAGCTCATTCACCAGAAAGTATACAGAGTATTTTCGATAAGGAAGAGAAGAATCTTTTGGAAAAGAAAAAAGCTGCCACACTTTTGGCAAAAGAACTCATCTCCCTCCCCTACAGTGTTAATTATTCTGTACCGAGAATAAAATTTATTGAGGAGGCTGATTTGTCCGAATATCTTTTTGCCGAGTACAAAAGGTGGAGTGAAAATGTCGCCCAGTATGATAATACGTGGTGGGGATTTCAGGACGATTCGTTCACTGAGAAATACGGGAAATGGATAGAGTGGACATGGAAGCATAGCCCAGAGGGATTAAAAGCAAAGTTATTTTTTAACAATGTTCCAGTTGAAAAAGAGATGGATGAAAAACATACGGAAAGGAATACAAAAAAACTTCCAACAGATGTACAGTTTGATTCTAGTTTTTGGGTAGTAGGAGATTATTTGTTGATGGCGCAAACACGGGAGCGACCACATTATTTAGTTGAGATACATGATGAAGTCCTCGCACGTAACCAACGTGAACTTTTTAAAGGGTTATGGGGTTCGGTTAAATAGTTTGACTTTGAATACTTTTATCGGTAGTGTTGTGATAGCGAAGACGAGTTGTCTGAGCAATTTTATTTTTGATTGAGGAGAAAAATGATGAGTGAAAAACAAGTTCCTTCACAGTGGGCTTTGAGAGAGCAGGTGGCCGCTTGTAGGTTTCTTCCAATCAGAGGAGTGGAAGAGACCCTGCAGATTTTTTCTGCGGATGCACAAAAGTTCTCGGCGGGTGTGCAGGCAGGCATGTTCAAGTACATGGTATTGCATGCTTTTCGGCTAACTTTTTCGCAGGCTAAGGTTGCGGCCGTTTGCCGCGGGCTTGAATATCTTTCGCATGTTGCCATTGACGATGTCGAAAACTTGGCGAAAGATATTGCCTTTGGACGGTCTGGGGCAAATGAATTCGACCAAATTCTCTCAGAGCACTACAAAATTGACGACCTCGTCTTCCAAGCGGAAGACAAGGAAGTCTGGTTTGGAAATCCTCCCACACAGACCAGCTTGATTGCAAGCCCGGAGCCAGTCAAGCCAAAGAATGCTGGCCCCGAGGCTTTTCAGGTAGGCATGTGATCCAAAATCTCAACCAACGGTTTTTCAACCAATTGCGCGCCAAAGGACGCGCTTTCTTTTTGTTAAATTTCTTGTTACACAACTACGTTTTTCAGCTATACTGTCTTTATGAAATTAATTTCTTTTAATGTAAATGGAATACGGGCAGTTTATAAAAAAGGTGCTTTTGATGAATTGTTTAAATTGAAGGCGGATATTATTTGTATACAAGAAACGAAAGCAACCCCTGACCAGTTGCCTGAAAAAGTACTTAACCCAAAAGGATATTTCTCATATTTTGATAGTTCAAAAATAAGAAAAGGTTATTCAGGTGTTGCAGTGTACACAAAAGTGATGCCAGAAAAGATCGAATATGGACTAGGTGCTGATCATATGGATATGGAAGGAAGACTGCTCACACTTTATTTTAAAGATTTTATTTTAATGAATTGTTATTGGCCAAATGGTGGAAAGTCCGACGAACATTTTTTGTATAAGTTGGATTATTATGAGCAATTTTTACAACGTGCCAAAACTCTAGAAAAAAAGAAACCAGTTATTTTTATGGGAGATGTGAATGCAACAGTTGCGGATATTGATCTTGCTCGTCCAAAAGAAAATGCTGGGCATCTTGGTTGCACTGTAGAGGAGAGAACGTTACTTGCAAAATATGTTGATGCGTTTATTGATACGTTTCGCACTCTTCATCCCACAGAAGTTAAATATTCTTGGTGGGATATGAAAACAAGAGCTCGTGATAGAAATATCGGCTGGCGTATTGATTATATTTTCACAAGTAAGATATTAAAAACTAAAATTAAAAAAGCAGAGATTTTAAATGAGGTGTTTGGAAGTGATCATTGTCCTATAGTGCTTGAGGTTGAAATATAAAAATACAGGGGGACGCCTTCGGCGTCCCCCTGTATTTTTAATATTTAACTATTTTAATTATCTGATTTTCTACTGAAGAATGAACGAAGGGCATTCATTTTTTCTTTAAAACTTTCTCTAAGAGTTTTTATTTCAACTTTTTTTGCTTCGACAGCTACTTTTTCTTCAGCCTGAAGAGCTTTTATTTCATTTTTCTTTTCATTATTTATCTCTTTCTTTTCCACTATCTTTTTCTCTACTTCTACTTTTTTAATGTCTTTTTTATATTGACGACACCCTGTTGTATCTTTTTCAAAATTTACTAAAGTCTCTTTTCTTGCTTTGGTTAAAATGTCTTGGGCTGTTTTGACCGCAAGCTTGTAAGACATAGAAGCATTGTTAATTGCAGTTTTTTTCGCAACCTCATCTGTCAAAGCGACAGCAGATTTCTCAGCATCTTTTCTTGCTGTTAATGCTGTAGCCATTGCAGTGTTATAGGTATTTCGTGCAGATGAAATAGAGGTATCACGATTTTCTATCGAGGCTTGCTGGCAAGCTGTAAAAATTTGTGCAGATGTAGGTATTGTTGAAGTTGTAACTATTACAGGGGATGTTGTCGTACTTTCAGCACTTGTAAAAGCTGGAAACAATATCGCTCCTAATATAATTGTTGGTATAAAATATTTTTTCATATTATTTTGCCTGATGTTTAATTATCTCGGCGTAAATTATTTATAAGTTGTTGTAATCCGTTGTCATTTGAGCCATATCCTCATTATCTATTTTGTTCTCAAATTTCGCTACTTGTTTATCTATAGAATAGAATGGATCATTTCTATAAATATACATTTCAGAAATTGTTGGGAACAATACAAATAAAATAGAACAGACGGCCACTAATTGAGTTATTCCTAGCCATATATATGGGGATCGTATCGCCCGCTTTTCTTTAACCTTTATTTCTTTCTCTGGTATTTGATTAAGAATTTTTATAAGAGTAGCATAAGTCGGCGACACGGTCTCCTTATACATGACTAAAGCGCTAGTAAGCTCAGTGTCTATTTTGTTTGTATTAATTTCCTTCATTTAAGTGCTTGGTTAAGATACGAAGTTTTTTTAATGCTCGTTCTTTTATTTTTCGAATATATACTTCTTCTTTTTCTAATATCTCCGAAATTTCTTTATAACTAAATTCTCCGTAATAATATAAACGAATGACATCTGACTCATCGGTTGATAGATATGGCAGATATTCATTGATTGATTCGGCAAGCTTGCGTATATTTGCGTCGCTTACAATATCAACATTCTCATCTTCTATTATTTCAAAGAGTTTTTCATCAAAAGAGATTGAAGATTTTTTCTTGCTGTGATTTATGAGCAGTCTTTTTGCTATCGTAAATAGATAAGCAAGTGGAGATTTCTCTGGTTCATAAGACGGTAAGGCCTTATAAAAATTAAGAAATGTCTGCTGGCATATATCATTTGCAAGCTCCACATCATTACATTTCGAAAATGTATATCTATAAAGTGGAGTAAAAAGTTCTTTGTATATAATCTCAAAAGCTTGCCCGTCCCCACTTTTGGCAGAGAGAATAAGCTTTTTTAGGGTTATTAAATCCCCTACATTATATATAACAGCATTACTTTGATTTTGTGACAGCATTGATACCGGGAAGTGTACCATTTGCAAGATAATCAAGCATTGCTCCACCGCCTAATGATACGAAACTCATCTTTTTCAAAACATGTGCTTTCTCAGCTACTAAGACTGTATCCCCTCCTCCAATATATGTTTTCGCACCGATTACATTTGCAACACTTGTTAGCATATGTTCTGTTCCGTAATAAAAACCTTTTTCATATAAACCAAGTGGCCCATTTACTATTATTGTTTTTGATTTTTGAATTTCCTCATCTAAATTTTTTAATGTTGTCTTTCCGCAATCAACCACCACACCACCCTTTGGTATTTTATCTACAGAAACTTCTTTACCATCTAATAAAACGACATCCGTTGGAGTTATTAAAAGTGGATGATTATATAATGATGCGGGTGCAGAATAAGTTGGGTCATAAAAACTATCCCCAATTTCTAATCCTCGCTCTTTAAAAATATTATGAACCATAGCGCCACCTACAAAAACTTTTACTCCTTGGTCTAAATAATTACGTATCAAATTTAATTTTGTAGAAATTTTGGCACCACCAATTATTAACAAGGCTGGCTTTTCTGGATGAGAAGCTGCACTTAAATTAGTTATTTCTTTTATAAATGTTGGTCCGAAATATGAAAGAATATAATCCGTTATTCCAACAATACTCGCGTGATTTCTATGTGAAGCAGAAAATGCATCATTTATAAAAACATCTCCGAGCGATGCGAGGTTACGCGCGCAAGATGATGTGTTATCTTTTTCACCTACAAACATTCTTGTGTTTTCAATTATTACCCCATCGCCTAGTGGTAAGCTATCGATTTCTTTTCTAATATTTTCAATATCTATTCCTTCTACAAATTTTATTCCAGATAAACTTTTTACAACTAAATCAGCTACGGGTTTTATACTCTCACCTTTTTCTCCGAAATGTGAAAGTATAATTATTTTTGCACCAGCAAAAATCAGTTGTTTTATAAAGGGAATTACCTCATCTAGCCTTGTTCTATCAGTTATTTGGCCTTTGTCATATGGCAAATTTAAATCAAGACGAAGAATTACTCTTTTTCCTTTTAAGGTTGTTAAATCTGTTATTGTATATTTTGACCAGTCATTATTAACAAGCATAGTTAAATTAATTTTTAAAACAAGATTCTAAAATAGTTGTGAAAGTTTTTAATTCTTGAGAAGCTCTACCTAGAAGTAAACCGTCTACTCCACCGTCAATCAAAAAACTTTTTGCTGTATCTTCTGTTACAGCCCCACCGTAAATTATAGAAACTTTTTTTGCATGTTCAATACCAACTAACGTCGCAAGCGCACGACGAAGAGAAATTACAACTTCAAAACATTCTTCTGTGGTAGCAGGGACTGGTGCGCCGATTGCCCAAATTGGCTCATATGCAATTACTAAATTTGAAAAGAGTGCGCGGTCGACATTTGCGAGAATTTCTTTCAAGTCATTTTCAAGTTCATGTAAATAATTTCCTTCTTTATCTCTTTCGCTTTCCCCAACACAAAGCACGGTTAATAATTTTGCTTTTAATGAAAGAGTTACTTTTTGTGAAAGTGTGTGCAAGTCTTCCCCTCTTGCGCGGACCTCACTATGTCCTAAAATTGTGAAAGTTATACCAGTGCTTGCAACCATAGAAGGAGTTGTGATGCCAGTTTCTTGTCCCAAAGTTGTACCATTTATATTTTGAGTTCCAATTTCTCCATATTTAGTAAAAGGAATTAAAGAAGTCGCAAAAATATCTGGCACCGCCAAAAAATAATAAGCATTAATTGATTTCTTTTTTAGAGCAGTTAATTTCTTTTCAAGAGATTTAACAAAATTAATCGCCTCTTTAAGATTAGCGGGAGTAGTTTTCCAATTTCCAACGATGAGGGGTTTTGTTCTTTTCATAATTATCTAAAAAGTATAACATTAAAAACAGCTTACAGTTTACAGCTGATGGTTTATAGAAATTTTGACTTCTTATACCATTTCCAATTAACCTGTCCGAGTTTTGTCATTCCCGCGCAGGCGGGAATCCAGTGCCTGTATCTTGAATTGGTATTTTTCTTTAAATAGATTAGAATGAAATCAACATCGTTGTTTTAAAGGAGAAATGATGGCCACTAAATATCCCACAGAAGCCGAAAGGTTTAAACAGGTTATGGAGATTGCTGAGCAAGTTTATCAATTTGGGTCAATGGCCCAGCATCTTTCACCAGAGGTGCTTAAGCGCCCACGTGATTGTGGTGAATTGGCAAAAGCCGTAGCCGTACGAGCCGAAAAATCTGAGTTGCCAACGCCAGAACAAGATCGTTTGATGGACACGGTATACGGCCTTCCCCCATCGCGTTTTTAAGGAGTCACCATGAAGAGAACACTTATTTTGGCGGCTGTTATTGCTGCCGCCGCTCTTCTTGCCAGCCAGAAGGAGGCTGATAAGAAGGTGGGGGTTAGTCCGAACCCTGCTCCAACCCCCACCCCTTTGCCAGTCAAAAGTTGATTCGGTAATACTAGCTCCCCCGCCCCAAAGCGCCCCATGCTTTCGGGCGGGTTCCTATAATACAAAAC
>DOZK01000014.1 GCA_003518045.1 Candidatus Nomurabacteria bacterium | reverse complement strand
AGGTACTGTTTTGTATTATAGGAGCCCGCCTTGCCGGTGAGGCAGGCTAAAAATTATTAAATTGTAATCAATTTAATTACAGTTTTCCCAAATCCAACGTCTGTGTAATTCCAACTTCTTTTACGAATTCATGCACGTGAGAAACAATAATCATCGGCCCTTCGTATTTTTTCAAAGCCTCCGCGATAACAGGGATATGACGAAAATTAATGTGATTAGTTGGTTCATCAAGAATTAATAATCCAGGATTTTGTAATCTTAAATATGCAAACATTAGCAAACCTTTTTGGCCTTCAGAAAGTAATCCAATCTTGGCAGCTAATTGTTCACCACCCAATAGCATACTTGCAGCTGTTTTTCGTAATAGTTGGTCATCTAATTTTTTCAAAACTTTTGCGAGTTCATGATAAGCACTTTTATCAAAATCTAAAGTAGAGAAATCCTGACGATAATATCCAACGTTTATTCCGTCTTGAATTATTGTTCCTTTTTCTTTTCTGTTAGCAATCTTTTCAAGCAACGTTGTCTTTCCAATTCCATTTGGCCCGATGATGTGAAGCTTATCTCCTTTACGAAGTTCTATATCAACCTTTCGTCTGACCGGCTTTCCATCATGCAACACTTCTACTGATTCAAATTTAACAATCACACTACCAATATCTTCTTGGCAATTAATAGTAAAAGGTCTTATCGTTCTATCTTCTTTGCGAACTTCAATTTTACTATCTTCTAATTCTTCAACTTCATCCTTTAATTTCGCAGCAAGTTTACGCATCTTTCCTCCTTTAAGCGCGAAGAAGTTTACCTTGTCTTTATTGTTTTGTATTTCTTTTTCAAGCTGAGAATTAGCACGCTCAGCACGTTCTACTTGGCGTTTAATATCTTCAACTACTTTGTAATAATTTCCAACATATTGTTCTACTTGATATGTTTGTGTGTTTATATAAATAACTCCGTGAGTGAAAGAGTTAAGGAAGGGGGCATCATGGGAAATAACAATAACAGTACCTTCATATTCTTTCATGAAGTCTGTAAGAAGTTGAATGCCAGCTTTGTCTAAATTGTTTGTCGGTTCGTCTAATAATAAAATATCTGGTTCTTGAATGAGAGCTTGGGCGATAAGCAGGCGACCCTTTTGCCCGCCAGATAATTCTTTAATAGTTAAATCAAGCGATACGTTTAAGGCGACAATATCAAAAACTTTTTTGGCACGTTTATCAATATCATAAATCTTTTCATCGAAAGCTAATTCCAAAAATTCACGAACAGTAAGAGACCATTTCGTGTGGGGAATAAATTGTTTAGCGATAGCAATGCGTAAATCCTGCCCAATTATAATGCGACCTTCTTCAGGGTGAAAATCTCCCATGATTAAAGAAAAGAGTGTGGACTTACCAGCACCGTTTGGCCCCATGAGTGTTAATTTTGTTCCTTTACGCACAACAAAATTAGTCTCAAATAAGACTGGCTTGTTTTCACTATAATTGAAGGTAACATCTTCGAAACGAAGAACTGCTTCACCTCCAACGGGGATTTGTTTTTCTATAGCCATGGGGGTAGATATTAGATAGTAGACATTAGATTTTAGATAATACAAAATACAAATCAAATGTTATCGGCTATCAAAATTAAAAGCCCGAGTGGGCGATTGGTTTATGATAACACAATTTGACTGCTTTGTCATTTAATTTTAGCTTGAATTCATTAACCTGACCTAATTAGGTTACAATCAGCCCAACAATCTTTACGAAGGCAAGGCCTTCGCGAAGGCCTTGCCTTCGTAAAAGTCATACCATAGCAATATTACATATTTTAGCTACTCTTTCGGCGCAGTCTTATAGTTTATAAATAGTGAAGTAGAATAAGGAATATATAAGTATTAGATAAAACAGAGAGTTAAAAAAGAAAAGAAAGAGGCATTTATTTATACTAAATCCAATTAATTTATTCCCGTAACTGTCATACCAGCGAAAGCTGGTATCCAGTGTTTATAACCTGGACCCGCCTTGCCGCCGAGGCAGGTTCCGGCTCGTAGGCCGGAATGACACAACCCAAGTAAGAAATCATTGATAAGTAATGGAATATTTATATTTTTAATAGAAAAGTTGAACCTAGGGAGTGGTATGTATAAAAAGGGTATGAATATAAGGATTTTTGCCTCTGCTTGGAGTCTATTTCTAGTGGGTTGATATGGTATTTGTGTCATCCTCGCGAATGCGGGGATCCAGTGTCTAAACTTGGATTCCCGCCGGAGTTTACCCTCGGCCACGATCGGGGGCGGGAATGACACAATCTCAGGTTTCGTAATTCAAAGATACTTAACCTTTTTTCGATCTTTTTTTTGAAGAAAAAAGTTATAAAAAGTTATACACAGGTTTACTTCATTTATACACAACATTTTCACAAGTCATTGCTATAATATCTATATATATCAATGGTAATTTTTTACCATTGCAGCAACAGAGTTCACACTCTCTAAAAGACAATTCATTCATAATTCCCTAACTAAAAAAATCTAAAATTTCATGAATGAATTATTAAAAAATAAACTTAAAGAAATCCTTGACAACAAGCGAACAGTTACGTCTCTTGCAAAAGAGCTTGGCGTCTCGAGACACACTGTTTATAAATATCTTTCTAGATATAAACGCCTCGAATTAAATCAAGGTAATTCTTTTAAAGAAAAAAGAAATAACACAGCACATAACAAAATACCTTCTGAGGTGGAAAGTTTGGTTATTACCTATGCCAAAAGATATCCGAATGACAGTGTTCTTGTTATAAGTAAAAAACTACAAAAGGAAAGTCATATCGTAATAAATCCGGTAACCGTTTTTAGAATTCTTAAGCGAAATAATATTCGCTATTCGCTATCTTCAGAGGAAATAATAAAAGAGAAATTAATTATTAAAACTCCAAAAAAGGTTGTAACAAAAATAAAAAACATTGAGTTAATTGAAAAAGAAAAAGTAGTAGATACAAAAAATAATTTAGTTATTTCATCTTTAACTAATCGCTTTTTACGAATTGTCACCCCCGCGAAGGCGGGGGTCCAGGTTAAGACACTGGATTCCCGCCTCCGCGGGAATGACACAGGGAAGAAGTTGATTTTCCCCATCCTTAAGCAATACACCCCAGCTCTCATCACTGCCGTTATCCTCTTCTCTCTAATTCATAATGAAAATGTAAATCCTCTACTTTCATCCAAAAATCTATACTCACCAACACAAGGATTAACAGGAATATCTAATTTAAAATTAAACAACCCAAGCTTAGAGTTTCCAAAAGGAGGAATACTTTTAGTAGGTAAAGACTTGAATATCTCATCTCTTAATTTCCCAAAATTAAGAGTTAATTTCATAAGAAAAACTCTAGTGGAATTTAATAATAAAGTATTTACTCTAGCTACAGGCTCCACTTGGATAAATACAAATATCTCACACTTTGCTATTCTAGATACTCCATTTGTAACTCCTATAGGTCAAGTATTAGGTACTTCAACACAAGCAACATTATTAAACAAAAAAGATATATCTTTCATAGATAAACTCTCCCTTAACCTTTTCTGTAAAGTTGGAGTTCTAAGACAGAATGTAGATATCTCTCGTTGTAATACAGCATCAAAAGTAATTCCTTCAACTATTGCAACTACAAATACTCCTGTAATTACAACGGTTAATTCAGGTACTACTTCTCTCGCAATATCTAATCTGGATTCCCGTCTTCACGGGAATGACACAGGGAAAACTTCTTCGAAACCCCCTAGCAACACCCCAACCTACATAACCGAATACATAACTAAATATATAACCCTAGAAGGTAAAGCAGGCCCAGCTGGTAAAGACGGTATCTCAGGTAAAGACGGATTAAACGGTAAAGACTCTAGTCAATCACAAGGTGGCTTCGGAGGATATGTAACTCCAGTAAATAACTACTTCCCTCCTACTCCCTCAGCAAGTCTAATAGGAGTATCTACCATAAGTTACTTACGTGATACTACACTAGACTATGCAAAGTTAAACTATGGAACCTCTACTAATCAATACATTCAAAACGCTACAGTAAGTAACGGAGTATTCAACGGAGGTAATCTCTTCAATGACCAAGTCTCTTTCACAGGTAATGTAACTATTAACAATCTAACTTCCTCCACCACTAATCTTACAAGTGCTACAAGTACTAATCACTACATCACAAATCTCTCTGCTTTAGATTCACTCTTTACGAACTCTACTACTACCAATGCTGTAATTACAAATCTAACTAATAACGTCCTAACGACTAACTCCCTAACTGCAGTAAACGCTACCTCTACTAATCACTACATCACAAATCTCTCTGCGTTAGATTCTCTTTTTACTAATTCAACTACAACGAATAGTTCTATCGCTTCGCTCATCACTACAAATGCAACTAGCACTAACTTCTTCTCCACAAACTCTTTCTTAACTAACGGTACTTCTACAAATCACTACATCACAAATCTCGAAGCGGTTAATTCTCTCTTTACAAACTCAACCACTACTAATTCTTTTGCAACGAATTCTACTACCACCAATGCTAATATTACGAATTTAACGAATAACGTCCTAACGACTAACTCCCTAACGGCAACTAATGGAACCACAACTAACTTCTTCACTACTAACCTAGCCGTAGGTACAGTAAACACAACAGGTAATCAAACAATTAACGGAACTCTAAACGTAAACGGTACTACTCTCATAGGCTCTAACACTACAATACAAGGCTCAGTTACACTCGGCACGTCTACCTCTAACTTCATTACAGTAAACGGACTCTTTAACTCAAACATCACTCCTGCTGCTAATATCTCATATGACTTAGGTACTCCCTCTCTCTACTGGAGAAATGTCTATGCAGGAACAGTAACAGCTAATTCCTTCTCTGCAGCAAGCACCTCTATCTCTGGAACTAACAGTACCTCTTTCTCCATTAACTCAAGTAATGCCTCAACTGATACCCAAGACTCCTCTCTAGTATTCTTCAGAGGTATTGTTACTCCTAATGCTATATTACGTTGGAACTCTTTAACTAAACGTCTAGAATCTAACATGTCTCTACACATAGAGAATGAGACTCCCGCTACTGGAACTACTACTTTCTCTGTACAGGGAGGGCAGGGGCAGGGAGCTGTTAATTTGGTGGAGTTGAGGAATAACTCTGGTACTTTACTTACTTCATTTAACTCAAATGGAGGTCTATCAGTAAATGAAAATATAAATGCAAGTGGAACATTAAATGTAAGTGGTACATCCACCTTAGCTACAACAACTATCACTGGACTATTAACAGTAAACAGTAACACTAACATAACTCAAGGAGGAATACTTACAGTAGGAGACAAAGTCATAGCCCCAGGAGAAATCGGAGCTGGTACTTCTTCTCCATCTGGAAAGATATCTATACAAAGTACTAATGCTGACCAAGTAGCTTTCTTAATTTATGGCTCAACGACACAGACATCCCCACTCATCTCCATCTTTGATTATCCAGGTTCTAATCAAAACATATTCCAAGTGAGTGCAACTGGCACTCTTACAACAAAAGATATATTTGGAACTTCTGGTAACTTTAGTTCTACTTTAAATGTTTTAGGACAAACAACACTTACTAATGCATCTTCCACTAATCTCTCAGTGTCTGGAATACTGTATGCTCCGACTCTTTCTAGCTCTAATGTATTGTTTACAAATGCAACATCAACTAATTTATTTACTTCAATATTAAATGCAGTAACAGGGACTATTAATAATTTAACAGGAGGAAGTATAACTGCGACATCTTCTTTAACTTCAAATGGAACTTTAAATGTTACGGGGTTGACTACACTTGGGAATGCATCGACGACAAATCTCTCTGCCGTCGGAGCAACACTTACTAATCTTTTCTCCACGAACGCCACGATTACGAATGCATCAACAACGAACTTAAGTGCAACCGGCGCAACCTTCACAAATACTAATACAACAGGAACTGCAACAATTCTAAATGCATCTACTACTAATCTCTCAGCAAGCGGTTTCTTCTCCACGAACGCTTTTGTAACAGGATTTACTGCCACAAATGCTAGTACAACTAATCTCTCAGCCGTCGGAGCGACACTTGCATCTCTCTTCTCCACAAACGCCACTTTAACAAATGCCTCCACTACTAATCTCTCAGCAAGTGGAGCAACCCTAACTAATCTATATTCCACCTCTGCAACATTAGCAAGTGCAACTTCAACTAATTTCTTTACATCGAATTTGTCTTCGACAAATTCGACTCTCACCAACTCCACTTCCACCAACTTGTATTCCACTTCTGCGTCCTTCGGCGTTCTGTCCGCGTCTTCTGCGGTGATAGCAGGTGCTATCACAGGAGCCACTTCCTTTAACGGCCTCGTCATCACTCCTAACACAGGAGTAGTAACTACAGGTACATGGAATGCTTCACAAATAGCTAATGCTTACATAGCTACAGGACTAGATGTAACTAAATTAACTGTAGGTACTACTCTCCCATCAAATGTCCTTACATCTTCTCTTACTACAGTAGGAGCTTTAGCCTCAGGCTCCATAGCATCTGGCTTCGGAACTATATCTACAGCTAATACAATTACTGGTACTACACTAAATGGTACTACTGGAATTAATACTGGAGCTACAGGTGGGACACAAAGAATTGATGCATCTGGTAATTTAGTAAACATCGGAACTATTTCTTCGGGTGCTATCACCTCTGGCCTCATCAACGGGCAGACGATTTCGAGTGCTGCGAATTTTACAGGCTCTGTTGCTATTGCAACAACACTCGGAGTTACTGGTCAGACTACTTTAGCTAATGCATCTTCAACTGGTCTTACTGTAACTGGTGGTACTTACCTTGCAACGACGGGAGGGAATGTGGGGATAGGAACGACAGCACCAGTAAATCTTTTGCAAATTTCCAACGCTAGTAGTCAGAATGATACATATGGTAATGTGCAAACCAATTATACAGGGACTGTAAGTAGTGCAAATTCTGGATACACTGCAAAAAATTATCAAGGCACGTCGCAATTTATGCAGTGGGATGTTTATGGCCTGCGTGTCGGTAGTCGTATTGTTACTAATACCGGTCAAGGTAATGTTTACCTCACGTATGGCAACGATAATATTGGCATGACAATGCTTGGAGCAAATGGTAACGTCGGCATTGGAGATACTACTCCAACAAATAAACTCGACGTTACCGGTGCAATAGGAATTTCAGATGTTACGGTCATTGACGCTTCAAGAAATCTTACAAATATTGGAACTATTTCTTCCGGTGCTATTACTTCTGGACTGATTAATGGGCAGACTATTTCAAGTGCTGCGAATTTTACGGGCTCTCTCACTGCCGTCGGGAATATTAATCTCAACGATAATTTATCTGTTGGGAAATTAGCTATCGGCTCATTCGGCTCCTATCTCGGTCGTCAATCATCAGATGGCTCTACTGTTTTACAAACAGGGCAAGCCCATCTTTTGTTAAATCCAACGGGAGGGAATGTGGGTATCGGCACAACCAGTCCCCAGACAACGTTAGCCATTCAGGGTGCAGACAATAGCTCTTTTGGACAATTAAATATTCAATCAACCGGTAGCGATGCTCGCATTTCTCTTTTCAATGCTAATGGTGCATCGGTTACCGGCCGTGGAGATATTCTCATGTCTAAAACCGTTGGCTATGAAGGAATGAGATTTATGATAAATAATGTCGATAAAATGATTTTGGATGAAGGGGGGAATGTGGGCATCGGAATAACTGCACCAAGTGGAAAGTTACAAGTTGTTGGTGATACGTATTTCGGTAGTTCGTCTGGAACAGTTGGTAACCTTTATTTATATGGCAGTACAGCAGGGGCAGTATCAACGATAGCGACATCAAATGGCAATCTTCATATCGATGCTTATACGGGAGCATATGGAACATATTTAAATTATTTCCGTGGTACAGGTGGTATATATTTCGGTAATGGTGCAACTGGTTCAAATGCCAATGTGTCCGCTGGTGGAGCATACACAGGAACCAGTTTAAATGTTGGTGCTGGTGCTATCACCTCCGGCCTCATCAATGGACAGACAATTTCTTCCGCGGCAAATTTCACTGGAACAGTAACTACTGCAGGGAATATAATTTCAGGAGGACAAATTTCACTTCCAGCAGCGAACGATGGAAGAAAAGGATTGTGGATGTGGGGACCTGGTGATGCTAACTGGGCAATTTATATGGGACAGCCAACTGTTGGACTTAATCCAGCTGGCACTACAATGACAGCGGGACATTTCAGTAATACTCACTCGATAAGAATAAGATCAGGAAGTGGTTTTAGCGTTGAAAGATATTCTGATAATGCATTGACTATGGATTCGGATGCAGCAGGAAATCTCTGGGCCCTCGGCGCTATATCGGCAGGAAGTACAATCACCGGTACTACCCTAAACGGTACTACTGGAATTAATACTGGAGCAGGGGCTGGCACACAAAGAATTGATGCAAGTGGAAACCTAGCAAATATCGGCACCATCTCCTCCGGTGCAATTACTTCTGGACTCATCAATGGTCAAACAATTTCTTCCGCAGCGAACTTCACTGGCACTATGGCAGTAGCAGGCAATACAGTTATTGGTGGCGGTGTATCAGACAGAAGATTAGATGTACACGCTGGTAATGATGGTCTAACAATGGGTCAAGATATTGATAACACTTTTACAATTCAATCATACATTGATAATCAATGGGCGGCCCGTACAACATACGCTAGTGGTTGTTGTAATCTTTTGAAAATTAATCCTGACGTTGGCTCTGTCCAAATTGGTTCTGCAACTAATCCAACACCAGGACTAAACGTATATGGTGTTACTACATTAAATGGTGCTTTGTCTATGGGTTCTAATGCTATTACTTCTGGTCTCATAAATGGCCAAACAATTTCGAGTGCGGCGAATTTTACTGGAACTATGGCAGTAGCTGGGGCATTGAATGTAAATGGTGCCACCAATCCCGGCAACTTTGGCGTACTTGGTGGAGCTACCCAGGTTACGACATTGGCGACGGCACGATCGTTAGCTGTTACTTCTATCCAGACATTAAATAGTTCTGGCTGGTTACTAACAACATTTATGTCAGGTGGCAATCCGTCAATGCAAGTCGTGGATCAGGCTGGTACATCCGCAGGAAATTTCAACCTTATGCCTTACGGAGGCAACGTCGGCATTGGCACGACGACCCCGACCTCACAACTTCAAGTAAAAGGGGCAGATATGGTCATCTCTGATGGCTCTGGTGGTACTTATACTGGTGGTGGTACTGGTTGCCCTTGGTGTGGCTCGCCTTGGACCAGTTATTCTCCAACTACCGGAGCAGGTGTGGGAGATGGCACTAATTCTGGAGGCAGAGCAAGTGGTAATTTTGTAGGAGGCTATGGAAATTGGGTTGCTGGAGGTGGAGTTGGAGTATATGCACAAGGAGGAGCAGGAGCTCTTCACGGTTTTGGAGGTGCGGGTGTTTATGCAAAAGGTGGATCAAGTGGAGCAAATGTTGGTGGTGGCGCGGCTCCAGCTGTATATGCTGATGGGCCTTTGGTAACTACAGGAGGTCTGGTAGTAGGTAGTGCATATGCAGTGAATGCTAGAAATGCTAACTCTGCTACTTACGGTATGACCGTGGCTGATGGGAATGCATATATAACTGGTTCAGTGGGAATTGGGACGATAAACCCTACAAACGCCAAACTTCAAATTAGTGGTGGTGGTTTGAGCACTCAAGATAGTACACGAACATTTGCAGGCACAGCATTCAATACTGCAATCGGTTCTGCTGATACACGAACCTTGGCTTTGAACGGGACAACAGAGTCTTCTATGTGGTGGAATGGTGGTGGTACACCACAATTTGCTATTGATTCAACCAGTGGTGGTGGGGCTAGTTTTTGGACAAACAATGGTTCATGGTCAGAAAGAATGAGAATTACAAGTGGTGGCTACGTTGGTATTGGGATGGCTCCAAGTAATGCTCTAGATGTTAATGGGGCAATAAATGTGCCAGGTGGTGGATATTATAAATTTAATAATGAAACAGCATGGAGTATACATGGTAGAAATACTGATTCTACAAGTATGTTAGGTTCTTCACTTAAAACTACAATCATAACGGGGGGTGGAGCTAGTGAAGGTTTTGCGATTACAGGATCTGGTTTTGGGACTTCTTTTGAAGCCAGAAATGATGGACAAATATATATGAACGGGAATGTCGGTATCGGGACAGCGGGACCGACAGGAGATACTAGTAAGGTTTTAGATATATATGGTGCAACTGGTTCGGGAATTTTCTTACATGATGGTGTAGGAGGTATAACGGTAACAGATGGAGGAACTCTGCAACAAGGAGGAGCGAATACTTATTTATATAATCGTGAAGTTGGTTTTATGACCTTTGGAACTAGTAACACAGAAAGAGTAAGAATTGATAGCGCAGGCAATGTCGGAATCGGAGTGAGTCCAGGAACAAAGCTTGATGTTAATGGTACTACAAGAACTGTCGTGCTTGGTGTAGGAAATAATTTAGGAGCAGAATACTTAGTGGATGTCGGAGGAATAGCGAATACTGATGCTCGTATGCGTATCTCGCCGGGTAGTGGCACAAAAGGAAAAGGCTCGTTTCTAGAATTCGGTGGTACTTTTGGGGCGAGTTGGGGAGGTGGTGATACGGGGACGAGAATGTTTGGGCGTATCGCCGGATTAAATACTGGTACCGATGCATGGGGGACTAACGCCCTACAATTCCAGACGAATACTGGTGGTGATGCGCCAGCATATACCACCGCCATGACCATAATCCAAAACGGCAACGTCGGTATCGGGACGACGGCTCCTAGTTCAAAATTAACTCTCTACGATGATACTGCTGGAGATACAGCTTTTCTTACACTCCGACATGCTACAAACTATGGAGCAAACTTAGGAGTAAATACAAATAGTACAGGAGACTTTTTCATACAAACAGTAATTGCTGGTACAGCAACAAAGAGGTTAACAATTCAAAGAGCAGATGGCAGTGTCGGTATCGGAACTGCTTCCCCAGGATACGCATTAGATGTAGTCGGTACGATACAATCCTCAGGCCAGCTAATTTCTAACGGAACAACTCCAGGTGTTACCATAAGAAATTCAGGAGGAGCAGCAGATTCTAAATTGTGGTTCGATTCATCTATAAATGGTAATCAACTCATAAGATATGTAGCAAACGATGCCAACACTGCCGCCGCTGTATACGAAACAGTAACCCGGTCTGGTGCTTCAATTACCGCTATTGGTTTCCCAAGTGGTAACGCTACATTTGCTGGTTGTGTTAATTACAATGGTGGAACAATAGGGTCATGTCTATCTGATGAACGTTTAAAGAAAAATGTAACTAACTACACTATGACAGGTCTCAAAGAAATAATTGCTCTCAATCCTGTTACTTATCAATACAATGGATTAGCAAATACACCAGCAGACGATAATATTCGTACAGGTCTCATAGCACAGCAAGTACAGCTAGTGGCTCCAGGACTTGTTCAGACTGTACAGCAAAAATTAAATGAGACAGACGCCACCCCAACAGAGTTACTCTCAGTTAATTACGGAGCTCTCACTTTCGGACTTATCAATGCAGTGAAAGAACTTAACACCAATACCAACTCTGGACTATTATCTGCATCTTCATCTATTGTTTCTCTAGCTTCACAACTCTCATCTAATTTTGCCCAAGCCTCCTCCTCCCTAATCTCCCTCTCCTCTGAATTCTCCTCCTCCTTCTCCTCTGCCTCCTCATCCATCTCCTCACTCTCAAATCTCATAACCTTTAACCAAAACCAAGCCTCAACTTCTATCTCCTCACTCTTTACTCTAGTAAACAACAATCAAATAGAAGTCTCATCCACTACTTCAAACATAATCAATCTAATGAATACTAATGTAGCTACTCTAACTACCCAAATCTCTAATATCACAGATAGAATTAATCTAACTAATGGAAAACTAAATACCCTAACTCTTACATCCTTAGGTATAGTAGGAATAGGTAATGATGGTACATCTCTAGGAGGGGAGTTACTGCGAGTATCCGGTAGGATACGAGCTACAGGCTTTGACATAGACTCTGCTGCTGATATAGCAGAGAACTTCCCAGCTAGTGAAGCAGTAGATGCTGGTACAGTAGTAGCTTTCTCTACTAATACAGTAGCTTGGGATGCAGGGGGAGTAAGTAGTAATCAGCAATCAGCAAGCAGTAATACAAATGCAACCTCTACTGCATCCACTACTAACCCGCCTGCTGGCGAGGCAGGCTCCTCACTACCTACTACCAGCTATCAGATGTCTACTGTCCGTAAAGCACTAAGTGGCTACGAAGCAGTAGGAGTAGTATCTACTAACTCCGGTATAGTATTAGGCTCTAATACTCCTAACGGAGTACCAGTAGCCTTCTCTGGACGTATACCAGTAAAAGTAACTACAGAAAATGGTGAAGTAAAACGTGGAGACTACTTAACAGTCTCAGCTACTATGCCAGGCTATGCCATGAAGCTAACAGGAGAAGGTCGCTCTATAGGTCGTGCATTATCTGACTATGAAGCAGGTAAAGATAGAGTACTTATGCTAGTAGAGAATGGTAATCAAAAACTAGACCTCGCAGGACATAATGCCACAACTACAGGTATGCTTACTCTAGGTAACATAGACCTCAATGCTAATGGAGTATCAATCATTAACATCAAGTCTCTTGCCTCTGCTAATGGAAGTTGGTCGATTGATGAGAATGGGAGGATAGTTGGGAAGAGTCTTTCGGTGGATAATGTTAAGACAAAAGAATTTTGTGTTGATGATGTTTGTGTTACAAGAGATCAATTCTTCAACATGATACAACAAACTAATTCAGGTACTTCAACCCCAGCATCCATGGCATCAGTTGTAACTGGAATAGTCGCTGGGACATCCACCACAGGTGGAGCAGTTAGCAATCAGCAATCAGCAACTAGTACTGATACAACCACCAGTGCTTCGACTACTGTCCTTCCTTCGTCAGGAACTTCGTCCTCAGCACCTTCGACTTCGCAGTCTACGGCTTCGACAACAACAGACACTACAACTACTGCTATAACCACAGACCCAGTAACTCCACCAACAACCACACCAACAACCACAACAGATACAACACCAATTATTGCACCAATAGTTGATACAACCACCACACCCGTTGTTGACCCAATCCCTACACCAATAGATACAACAGTAGCTCCAACTGCAACGACACCAGCACCGGAAGCAACCCCAACCCCAACCACGGCAATATAATTTGTTTGAATCCCTTTTAGGGTTCATTCTCCTCAGCTTGTTGCGATATCTGTGTCATCCCAGACTTGTTTACGAAGGCAAGGCCTTCGTAAAAATTATTATTCTAAAACATCAACAAAATCAAAGGTTTTATTTACGAAGGCCTTGCCTTCGTATATAACTCGTATGTTATATTGAAATAATAAATTGTAAATACTTCTTTAAAATTTCGTATATTCAAACCAAGTAATAATTTCTTTTTTAAATGTTGAACTATTTGGAAAATATTTTGGGAATTCTTTTAAAGAAAGTATTTTAGATTCTTCACGAAAGTTATTTTCTTTACTGAAATGCAAAAAATCTAAATAACTAGAATATTTATATGTTTCTAAAAATTTATAAGTTTTGTCTATATTTTTTAGACCGCTCTCTTTCCATTTTAGGTCAATTAGTTTTACTGGATTAAGATTAATATATGCAAAAAGATATTTAAGATATCTATCATTATTTATATGTTTTGCTTTAAATTTCCCTTCAAATAACCCACCAGAATGAGTATATTTTTTATTGTAATACATAGAATATGCCGTTGTTAATTTATGCGTAAATTTACTTATACCACCTTTTTCATTAAGTTGTGTAATAAGAATATGAAAATGATTTGACATTATGCAGTATGATCCGATTGCCACAAGAGGGGACTCTTTAAATGTAGAGTGGTTGGAAATATTTTTACTTTTATTTATTACCCGCATATCAATTCTTTCTACAGTATTTGATATAGATAGTAAATCCTGAAATCTTTCATAATCTTCTTTATCATGAAAAATTGTCTGCTTACTATTTCCTCGGTTGTAAATATGATAAAATTCTTCCTTAACAAAATTGGTTAATCTTTTTGACATATAATTTAGTATATAATGATGCCTTACGAAGGCAAGGCCTTCGTACACACAATGATAACGAAGGCCTTGCCTTCGTAACAACGACACCTACCTCAAGCCCTATCACAATACCAGCTATTTAATAAATAATTTTTAGGTAATTATGGTATAATGTATACATGTATAAGCAATATGAACACATGGTTTTGTGGGATATTGATAAAAATAAAATTGATACCTTATCAAGGGATTTTGTTGTGAGAAGAGTCTTGTCATATGGAACAATTAGTTTAGTTATTGCAATAACAAAAGAATATGGCTTTGATTTTGTTCGAGAGGTTTTTTTAAAAATGAAACCAACAGCTATTCTAAAAAGAAAATATAATTATTTTAAAAATTATTTATTTATATGACAATACATCAAGAAACTATTACTGATGGTAGGAATATACGAGATGTTATTAAAAAAGTTACACAAGGGATAACAGAAAATTTAAGAGGAGAGAATTAGATATCATAAGCATGGAAACAAATAAAAAAATCTTAGTTTTATATCACGGCAACTGCATGGATGGTGGAGCTGGTGCTTGGGTTGCTTGGAAAAAATTCGGGAGTGAAGCAGAATATTTACCACAAGAAAGAACATCAATTCCAGAGGTATCAATATTTCAAGACAAAGAAGTCTATGTAGTTGATTATTCTTTTACTAAAGAGCAAATGCTTTCATTTGAAAAAGTTGCTAAGAAATTTGTTTGTATAGATCATCATATTTCTGCAAAAGAAGCAGTTGAATCATTAAAAGAATATACATTTGATACGGCTTACTCGGGCTCATATTTAGCTTGGAAATATTTTTTCCCTGAAGAAGCAGTTCCAAGATTAATTGAATATGTTTCTGATTCAGATACATGGACACACAAGCTCGCTGATTATGAGGATATTGACGCATACATTTATAGAGAGGTAGATATGGCAAATGAATTTTTATATTTTGAAGATTTAAATAAAGAGCTTTCAACTGACGAGGGCCTAGAGAGAGCGAAAAGAATTGGAAGACTTTTCCGTGAAGCCCATGAAAAACGTGTAAGTATTTATGAAGAAAAAGCCGAGCTTATAAAATTTGAAGGATATGACATTTATGCAGTTAACGCACCGAGAGATATAAGAAGTGAGCTTGGACATAGATTAGCAAAAAAGACCGGATTATTTTCTATGATTTTTTCTTATGAGCAAGGTGTTTGGAAATGTAGCTTACGTAGTGTAAAAGATTTTGATGTAAGTGTGATTGCTATGAAGCATGGGGGAGGGGGACATAAAAATGCTTCTGCTTTTTCAGTGAAGGCAGAGTTCCCTGTTGATTTCAGGAGTAAGGAGTAAGGAGAATGGAGTATGTATAAAAGAGAATGCACGACCTTCGGTCGTGCATTCTCTTACTTCGTTATTCTCTCCTGTATCTTGAATTATGAAATTTGTGTTTGTGTCATTCCCGCGAAGGCGGGAATCCAGTGTCTTATTTAAAATACAAACCTGGATACCCACCTTCGTGGATATGACAACACAAGATACGTGAGTTTCGTAGTTCACAGTTACTTCGTACTTCTTACTCCGTACTCCTTTTAAAACTACTTTCTAATAATAATTTCCTCTGTCCCAAATCTGCTCTTTTTATAATGTGCTGTATCATCATCCTCTGCTCTATAACCAAGGGCTAGTATTGCAGTACTAGAATATCCCATTTCATTTAGTCCGAGTATTTCATCAAATTTATTTGTATCAAATCCTTCCATTGGACAAGTGTCGACTTCAAGTAAAGCAGAGGCCGTAAGCATTACACCTAATGGAATATATACTTGCCTACTATTCCAAACTTTTAATTCTTCAGGTGTTCTACTAGTGATAGAACCCATAATCATATCTTTGTAACTTTTTAAATCATCTGTTGTAATACCTCTTAAATCCGCCGTATATTTAAGATATGAATCTACATAAGCCTCATCGAGAGAATTTTTATAAGTAAGAACAACAAGATGTGAAGCATCTGTTATTTGAGGTTGGTTATATCCCGCCTCACGTAACTTGGTGCGTAACTCTACATTTTCAACAAGAATAAATTTCCAAGGTTGCAATCCCAAAGAAGATGGGGACAAACGTCCCGCTTCTAAAATCTGATTTAATATTTCGTCAGTTAATTTTTTGTTTGTATCAAACTTTTTTGTAGCGTATCTCCATTCGAGGACTTCCGTTATGTTTTTCATATTTCAATTAATTATTTTTTTATAATGGTTAGCTTGCTAAGTGTTATTATACTGGAGGTAGTCCATAAAGTCTATAAAGTTTATAAAGTCCGTAAAGTAGATACAAATTTGTATTGTGTCATACTCGCGAAGGCGGGTATCCAGTATTTATTATTAAAACTTTTAACCTGGATTACCGCCAGCACAGGAATGATGCAAGAGGCCAATAAAATTAGTTTTTGCAGTCGTATTTACTTTATAGACTTTATGGACTTTCGACTTTATAGACTCTCCTGTTATAATCAATTATATGAACACATTTCAAGTCGTTGTTATCGGAGCACTCATTTTAGTTTTTGGTGGCTCTATATATTATTTTATTAAAGCCGATAGCCAAGGAATATTAAGTCAGTCAATTTCTGGTAATAGATTAGAACAAAATCAGCAAAGAATGGTGGAAGTCTCCGGTAATTATTATTGTTCTACATTAAGTGGTTGTAAGAATTTATATGATTTATCTTTAAATGAAAATGGAGCTTTTGAACTTACAATTTCTTATAATGAAGGGGCAGAGATTTTAGCAGAAAAAGGGGATTGGTCAATTGTGGAAAGAGGTTATATAAAATTAAACATTATTGGTAATCAATCTACTAATTATGATATTCCAAAAACAATAATTATTAAATCTGTTAAGACTTCCACACTTTCTAATTTGGTTTACTCAGATAAACAATACAGCGATATGAAAAATCCAGTATTTTCAAAAATTCAGGAATAATTGCGATTACGCAAAATTTTTTAACCTGCCTCGCCGGCAAGGCGGGTTTTTAGTTTTTAATTTTTAATTAACGCATTTATGTCATACCCGCGCAGGCGGGTATCCAGGTCAGTATTTTATTAGGTCAATTAGAAATCACCGCCTTAGCGGGATAAAATAGATATTTTAATTTGTTTCTGTGTCATACCAGTGAAAACTGGTATCCAGTGTCTGCATTCTAAATGAAATTGATTCTAATACTTATAACTCTCAAAATTGAATGAGAGTCGCGAAGCTTAGAGATTTTTTAAAGAAGGCGTAGTAGACCTACGACGACTGAGAAAAATCTCGTAGCGACAAAGAAGATTGTCAATTTTGTGAGTTATACACTGGCGGGTTTGTGGGGGAGTATTACACTTATAAGTAACAGGTTCTCTCGTCAAGAACACTGTGTGTGTTTTAATAAAAATAAAATTATGCTTTCTCAAGTATCACGAATCTTAGTGGTGGTTGGAGGTGTTAACTGGGGACTTATGGGCTTAGGGTATTTCTTCGGTGGTGCTGATTGGAATGTTGTGCATATGCTCCTCGGGTCAGTTTTGGCTCTAGAGAATATTGTTTACGTTTTGGTTGGTGCAGCGGCCGTCTACATGGTCTGGCCTCGCTAGTCTCTAAAATATTAGAACAAATTAAAATGAACACTTAAGTGTTCATTTTAATTTTTTAAAATTTTTATAAAAAAGCCACAGCCTCAAAGTCGACATGGGTCGGCTTTTTAGCTATGGACAGTTTGTAACACGTTCGTGGATTTCAAGGATTTCTTTGAGCATGTGTAACTCACATATTGGTTCCCAGCGTGGCAGAAGCGATTCGAGGATTCCTTCTGGCGGTGGTAGCGCAGTGAGTATCGGCATCTCAGGCCATGCGAGGGGATGATTTCTCATCATATCCCGGCATTGTTTGCATGGGTGTAGTGTCGAGCATTCGTGATGGCTGAAATCGTCTGGCTGATAAGGCCCGACAACGACAAGTCCTACGAGTTGCACATACCCAGAAGCAGTTGCGCTTTCAAAAATTCTTTTTTCTGCGCAATGTTTTTGTGAGTTAGGTTTCTCTTTACTGTTAAAACCCGTAAAGATTTTAGCTTGCCCACCCCAGATGTGTTTGTCAGGTCTAAAGGCAAGAGTGGCGGCACCCACGCCGAATCCTCGATACTGATGTTTCTTTCCTTCAGCCATTTTATCAACAGCCGACCAGTAGAGGTTCCATTTAGCACTCCAGAAGCGTTGGAGTCTTTCCTCTTTTGTCTCCGGTCTGGATTCATGCCTTTCCATCCATTCCTGGACAGTATTGTATTCCATTAACATGTTTGATCTCCCAAAATTTTTTAAAATGTGCAGTCTTTATAATAACATATAATATGGCTATCGTCAAATTTTAGAATGTAGGCTCCGCGAGTAGGTCTTGGTCACCACTTTGGACTTTTTATTTCGTGCTATGCACTCATAAAAAATCTCAAAGTCGCGACCCCGGGAAAAACCGACAAAAAAGTATTTCAAAAATAAATGAGCCCAATTTTTGAAATACTTTTTAGTAGACCGGTTTTTCGTTCGATCCCCACGCAAAGAAGTTTTGACTTCTTTGCTACTCGCGGAGCCAGCTTGAAAAACAAAATAGCCCGAGAGGGGCTATTTTGTTTTTCAATGCTTGGCTCCGCGAGTAGGGTGATCTTTTTCATTTTTTCCTCGTCGTCACTCGTTAAAATGAAAACGGGATTTTTGACAACCACTGCTGTGGTCGTTAACCAAAAATCCATTCGATCCCCACACGCAAGCCAAACTGTTGGCTTGCTTCGCGGAGATTCAAATTGAAATAAAAAAATACCATATTAATGGTAATTTTTTATTTCAATGCTTGGCTCCGCGAGTAGGTCTCGGTCACCACTTTGGTATTTTATTTCATATCTTCGATATTCATAAAACATTCAAAGTCGCGACCCCGGGGAAAACCGACAAAAAAGTATTTCAAAAATAAATGAGCCCAATTTTTGAAATACTTTTTAGTAGACCGGTTTTTCGTTCGATCCCCACGCAAAAAAGTTTTGACTTCTTTGCTACTCGCGGAGCCAGCTTGAAAAACAAAATAGCCCGAGAGGGGCTATTTTGTTTTTCAATGCTTGGCTCCGCGAGTAGGTCTCGGTCACAAAATATATCTTTTTCTTTTCTCCGCCAGCTGGCGGATCAATAAAAAGATTATTTCGCGACCCCCAACGTCGACTGGTCCTATTTTGATTACAAAACAGGAAGCCTCAGTCTCCTGCTTCGATCCCAAGTATCATGCTTTGGCATGATACTTACTCGCGGAGCCAACTTGAAAATCAAAAATCCCCAGGAAGGGGATTTTTGATTTTCAATGCTTGGCTCCGCGAGTAGGGATCGAACCTACGACCAACTCGTTAACAGCGAGCTGCTCTACCGCTGAGCTATCGCGGAGCTAAACATTGAATTATGACAATAATCATACAAGAAAAGATAGTTATTCGCAAGTCGGAACTCGCTTTATATCCTCGGTGAGTTTCGACCCAGCCAACACATCGTGTTGGCTGGGTAAGCGAGTTTAGTTTCTCTTGAGGAATAGACATTTAATTATAATTACGGTAGTCTTTTTATCAGGAGTTACCCTTACTCGTAAATAAGGGGATCAACGAAAGGTTTTTATGTTTTTAAAACGTACCCTTTTTTTTGGCTCAATGTCACTATTTGTAATAGCCATTTGGTATTACATGGCGTATGTGTATGTGCCACTGGTGCATTTTGTGTCACCCTTCTTGCATAACCAATATGACAATGAGATCGCATGCTTTTGTCAATTGCTTGCACTACTCGCGCTAGTTTCGCTTTTTGCGGGGCCATTAATTTTGCTTGGTATAATTTTCGCAAACTCACCAGCCAGACACCTCAGTGAGTAAATCTCACGAATATGCTTCACTGCTCCACCCACCCGAGGCCCCGCCTCCGGTGGGTGTCTCTATTTATATAATTAACGTGAATTACGAAACTTACGTATTTCAACTTCTAACGTCTAACTCCTAACCTCTAACGCCCAGCAACTGCTTACCCGCCTTGCCGGCGAGGCAGGCTGCCCACTTTATTTTGTCTAGCGAGGAGCTAAATAGAAAAGTAATCTTTTATATTTAGTCCGAGCGACGACATAAAAAGGTTCAAATACCGCGTAGCTTGCTACGCGTTAGTACGAGCGAAGAGAGTTCCTCTAATACCACGCCTGCTTGCTGCGAGGAACCTTTATTAGGACACTGGATTCCCGCCTTCGCGGGAATGACAATGCAAAAGAAACTATGCTAAACTCTACCTCATACTATGGATCATCTTTTCTATAAATTGAAAGAAACAATTACTAGAATTTTTTCTGGAAAATATATTTTTGCTCAATTTGTTGCTATAATTTTTACTTTTATAATAGTTAATTCAGGCTTTGATTATATGTATTTTTTGGCATATGACAAAACTTATATACAACATATATTTTTCTCAGCTGTTGTTGCTGGTGGAATAATTCCAATAATTTTTCCTTTATGGACTTTACTTTATGGTCATTTGTTTAAAAATAAAAAAGTAACAATACTTGGAAATATGTTGGCACAGGCTGTTGCATTGGGCTGGATTATTTCTTCTTTTTATAAAAGCTTAACTGGACGCATTCCACCAGCACATACTCTTAATTCTTTAATTGATTTAAGTCGAGATTTTAGTTTTGGATTTTTAGACGGGGGAGTTTTTTGGGGATGGCCGTCATCACATACAACAATCGCTTTTGCTATGGCTCTCACTATTTGGAGTGTTTATCCACGTCATGTATTAATTAAATACACGACTTTGCTATATGCAATTTATATAGGCTTCGGAGTATCGCTAAGTATTCATTGGTTTTCAGATGTTATAGCTGGTGCTATCTTCGGTGCAGTTATTGGCCTTTCTATAGGGAAGAGCTTTAGTGAGAAGATTAGAGATTCGAGATAGTCCATATAAAGTTTATAAAGTAATGCAGGGTGGCCACGAAGTGGCCACCCTGCATGCCTATTTACTTTCGACTTTACAGACTTTATGGACTTTCGACTAATTAAGACTTTCAACTTTTGACTAATTTTCCTTTTCTTTAATAAGAAAAATTGCTGTATACTGGATACATAACAAAGAATTTTATGCACAAAATTATAACAGGTATTCATGTTGAAGTAACAGACGCAATTCGCGAGTATACATTGGAAAAATTGGACTCGTTAGAAAAATATATTCCAAAAGATGATACAAGTGCAAAAGTAACTGTAGAATTAGAAAAGACAACAGCACATCATTCAAACGGAGATGTTTTTCAAGCAGAGGCACAGTTACATATAAAAGGTAAAGATATAACTATTCGTGCTGTCGAAGATGATTTGTATAAAGCTATAGACACGCTTAAAGATATGCTTGCACGCGAACTTTCTTCTTATAAAGATAAAGAGCGTTCTATTTTTAGAAGAAGTGCGCATAGAATGAAAAATTTATTAAAAAAATTAACTAATTAATTTAATATGGATAGCGATACAAAAGTAACATATGTAGTTATTGCGACGTTAATAGTTGTCCTAGGTGGTCTTGCTTATTTTCTTCAAGATAATAGAAATCTCCCTCAGGTACAAATTACGACAGAGCAAACAGAAGTACAAGCAACAACTACATCTGATTCTATAAAAAAAGTAATAGTGAATACTACTAATAGTAAAACAAAAAATACAACGACAGCAACAAATAATAATTCAACAACTACAACTATGGAAATCCCAGAAAAAATTACAAGTGCGATGATAACAACAAATAAAGGAGATATAGAAATTACTTTTACAACAAATACTCCGGAGACAGTAAATAATTTTGCAAAATTAGCTATTAGTGGATTTTATAACGGCACTCGTTTTCATCGAGTTATTCGTGATTTTATGATACAAGGAGGGGATCCGCTTTCAAAAGATGTTGCTAATAAAAATTCTTGGGGTACAGGAGGACCAGGATATACTTTCAAAGATGAAACTTCTCCAACTGATGTTTTATCTCAAGGAACTCTTGCTATGGCAAATGCTGGACCGGATACAAATGGTAGTCAATTTTTTATTGTTACATCGATTGCCGGGACTCCATGGCTTGCTGGTAAACATACAGTTTTTGGACATGTAACAAAGGGACTTGATATTGCTCTTCGTATTGGAGATATGCAGACAGACGGAGCGGATCATCCTTTGCAGGATGTTATTGTCGAGAAAATCACTATAAAGTAAATAAAGTAAAATTCTGGCGCATTACTTTGTCGCTATGGAATTTTTCTTCGTCAACGTAGGTCTACTACGTCTCCTAGAAAAATTCCTAGGCTCCTCGTACTGCATCCAGAATTTTACTTTATAAAATACAAGATAATACGAGAAGCACGACCTTCGGTCGCTCCGTATTTGTTTCTTTTAACATCTAACCCCTAACTTCTAACACCCAGTGTTTGTATCTTCTAAAAACTGGAAACTTGAAACTAGTCCATGTACCCATGGACGAAATCACCCCAAGTGATTTCGTGCTTTCCCTCTGGTACAACTTTCAAAATAACATCACTTGCGACTAAGGTGTCAGTTCCCTCTAATAATAAATCAACAGCTGTTACTTTTATGCGCACTTGTTTTTCTTTATGTGTAATAAAAAAATAAAGTCCTGGCCATGGAGTTAATGCTCTAAATTTTCTTTGTACTTCGTCCGCACGAGTTGTTAAAGTTATTTCTCCTAAATCTTTTGTAATTTTTTTGCAAACAGTTGCCTTGTCGTGGTCTTGTTCCTTTGGAATTAAAGTTAAGTCTAAATAGTGGGGGAGAACTTGCACTAAAAGTTCGCCACCTAATTGCCCACATTCCACCTCTAGTGTTTGAGCTGTTGAAGCAGGGTTAATTGTAAAAGCATTTTGTAAAAGTATTGGTCCATGATCCATTCCACTATCTAATTTCATAATAGATATTCCAGTTGTTGTTACGCCGTCTAATAGTGCGGACTCGATAGGGGAAGGTCCTCGATAAAGAGGAAGAAGTGATGGGTGAACATTTAATACACCAGATGCTGGAATATTTAAAACTTCATCAGGAATTATTTTTCCGTAGGAAGCAACAATAAATAGTTGATAGTTACTGGTTACTAGTTGATGGGAAAATTCGGAATCTAATTTTACTGGTTGAAGAACTTTAATGCCTTTCATCTCACACCAAGTTTTTATATGTGGGGCAGTCAATTGCATATGACGACCTTGCATAGCGTCTGGTTTTGTTACAACAATATCTGGCGTGTAGCCATTTCTTACAAGTGAAGCGAGAACTGACTCTGCCAGTGGTCCAGTCCCAAAGAAAACAAAATTAATAGTCTGATTCATATAATTTATTATATCACTCAAGGCATTTACCAAAAAGTTCCCAAAGTTAATAAATTTGTTAAAAGTTATGGGTTAGAAGCGAATAGTTAGAAGTCTGCAGTTAGAGGTTAGGAGTTAATACTAATACAATAACATTTTCGCTTAGGTCGTATTTTTCTTCTAACTCCTAACGCCTAACTTCTAACACCTAACTTTTCGCATTCACTTTTGACTTTATGGACTTTAAGGACTTTATGGACTATTTACTGCTTTCTATTCTTATACTCTTCCTCCGACTTATATTCTTCTAAATTATATCCATGGTCGATAAATAATACTCCATCTAAATGATCTGTTTCGTGTTGGAAAATGTGGGCGATAAGACCTGAGGCTCCAAAAGTAAATTTATTTCCCATAACATCATAGGCCTCGATAGTGGCAGATATATGTCTCTCCGTTGTCCCATATATCCATCTGACAGATAAACATCCTTCTTGCATTTCTTGTACTTTTCTAGAAACTTTTTTTATAGTTGGATTTATAAAGACAAGAGGTTTCCATTTTGCATCTTCTTCATAAGCTTTTGGAGATATCACAAAGATACGTTTAGAGACAGCAATTTGAGGCGCTGCCAAAGCCACACCATCTTCTTCTTTGGCAAGTAACATCTCCATATTTTCTACAAGACTTTTTAATTCCTTTGTGCCAAACTCACTTTTTTTGACATCATTTGCAATAGCCCGCAAAGGGTTAGTCTTCTTACTGTCTATTTGAATAATGGCTGTATTTGCTTTCATCATATAACTCTAGCATAAACAGCGTTAGCTGTTAATTTTACAATTTTGCAATTTCCAACCCGCCTTGCCGGCGAGGCAGGTTTTCAAACTAAATACAGACCTGGATTCCCGCCTGCGCGGGAATGACAACACATATATTTTTTTGAAAAATAAAATTAAAAATTCACACAGTATTCGTATGTATCTCATTGAAAATTGGAAATTGATAATTGAAAATTCACTTTTCTCCCAGAAATAAGTAAATAGCTTTAGTTGCTAGGCGTGGGAAAGCGAGAGAGGAGACGTACTTAATAGTACGATGACGAGCGAGCAGGGACCCACAACAACGCAAATGAAGTTATTTAATTATTTATGGTTAAATAAAGAAATGGAGAGGGTTTACGGAAGGGTGCCCCTCATAAACTATCCTCCTAATCCTATCTCTCACAACTTTTTGATTTGCCCACTCTGTTTCTTTTATATGAATAAATAAAAGAGTGATACCACGTCCTGCCTCGAACCATTCAACTACATAAGGCTCAAGCTCTTGCTCCATTCTTGTACGCACATCGTCCGGAAGATTTTCAAATGATGCTTTTATAACAACATAATATGGTGGAAGCAATAATTCTTCCCGCTCTAAAAGTAAAGCATTATAAACATCAAGCAATGTATGCCCAGTTATTTGTTTTATAATCGGCATATTTTTTAGTCGTGTTTGCAATATTAATCGGCCATCATTATCTGGACTCACAATAACTTTTTCCGCCATCTCTGTTACAAGATTAATTATTTTTTCATCAGTTCTATATTCTGGAAGTGAAAATAAAGAGTCGAGCGAAAGTATGGTTATGCCATCACATTCTTCTATTATATTATGAGCCATTTCTGTTCCAATCAAAACACCGTAAGGGGACTCTTTCCATTCTTTATAAACTTTTTTTACTTTAACTCTCGTATTTGTATGTTCTCCATCAATTAAGAAAAGTGGAACGCCAAGTCTTTTTAATTCCTCCTCAACACCAGTTGTTGCAATGCCAAGAGTTTGCATTCTCCATCCACCACAATGTCTACAAGCAAGTGTAGTATCTTCTTCTAATCTAACTATATTTTCGCAACCATGACAAAGATAAGTGCGTACGCCAGCGACTTTGTGTAATACATAAGGTCGATTGCAATTAGGACAAGCAAAAATAGTCCCGCAGTCAGAACAAATAGTTGTCGGATACATTCCTTTGCGATGCGAATATAAAAAGTAATGACCTTTTTTTTCTTGCTTAGCCGTGTGCAAAATAGAAAGAGTTTTTCTAGATAAATATGGACTCGCACTTTTATTTTCATCAGTCATTGGTATGACGTCAATCGGTGAGTCATTTCTAAAGTGAAGTGGCATGACTTCATGAGCATCACGTTTTTTAAATAAAAGATGAGCGCGAAGTGAAAGCATGTTTGAGCCAAGCAAGCAGGGGATATTACTTGCATGAGCCAATTTTTCTATTACAAAACGCATATCGTAGCCATTTTCTCCATGAGTGTAATAATACTGGCTATGCTCACGCTCTATAATTACAAGACCCAAGTCTGCCCTCTCCCATGGTAAAAGTGAAGGAGTTGAAAGTATAAGTAATGGATGTTCGTTTTTATTTAAAATAGCAAGCGACTGAGCCATTTGCTTGTCCGTTAAAGAACTGTGTAATGTAATGACATAGTTTTCTATACCTTTACTTAATGCGTCTTTCGCATATTCCAAATCAATAATTGTAGGAAAGAAAATTACTAGAGACTTTTTTTTTGAGAATGATTCGCGTATAGTCGTCTTATATCTTGTGATACGATTCTCATAACTTTCTTGCAATAATAAAATTTCAAAACCGGCACCATTTGTCGTTACAAAAAATGGTGTAAGAGTAGCAAAAGATTTTTCACTGATTAAATCATAAAGCATAGAACCAAAGGACGTCATTAAATATGATGAACTATAAAAAAGCGCATTCCAAATTGGAGCGGGGAGTAAATGTTTTGTAATTATTTTTCCACTTTTTTTTAAATTAAAATTTGCATGTCTTAACGACTGCCTATCCTCCTCTGCTTTTTGAGTATCAATAACTAATCCACGGCAATTTCTTCGCTTAACATTTATTTCAATTAAATCACCAACCTCGACATCATCTTTTGCAAAATAAGAAAGTTCCTCATAAGGAATTCCTGGGGCAAGCGGTGCAACAGAGAGGACTTTCATATATTCAGTATACAGCAATTACCGCCTTGGGGCAGTAATTAATTTCCAATTTCCAATTTCCAATTTTCAAACAGAAAATTCAAACGCTCCTTGTTATTTAAGGGTTTTTTTGAAAATTGAAAATTGAAAATTGAAAATTTACGGGTTAATTAACATTTAGTGTT
>DOZK01000023.1 GCA_003518045.1 Candidatus Nomurabacteria bacterium | reverse complement strand
TTTGGGGTTTCGTAATTCACAGTGTAGATATAGTACCGAAGCCACTTGCGATAGAGCCAGAGGCAAGAGCGCCTACTGTAGTAAGAGAAGATGTAAGGACATTTGATGGGAGAGTAGTTCCTGTAGTTAGTTTAGTTACATCTAGTCCTGTAGCTATGTAAGCATTAGCTATTTGTGAAGCATTCCATGTACCTGTAGTTACTACTCCTGTGTTTGGTGTGATGACGAGGCCGTTGTAGGAAGTGGCTCCTGTGATAGCTCCTGCTATCGCCGCAGAAGACGCGGACAGAACGCCGAAGGACGCAGAATTAGAATACAAATTCGTAGAAGTGGAGTTGGTGAGAGTCGAATTTGTCGAAGACAAATTCGACGTAAAGAAATTAGTTGATGTAGCACTTGCTAATGTTGCAGAGGTGGAATATAGATTAGTTAGGGTTGCTCCACTTGCTGAGAGATTAGTTGTAGAGGCATTTGTAATACTTGCAGATGTAATAGTTGCATTGCTAAGTGTTGCATTTGTAGAAAAGAGAGAAGAGAGAGTAGCTCCACTTGCTGAGAGATTTGTTGTTGATGCATTAGTTAAAGTGGCGTTTGTGGAGAATAGAGAAGCAAGTGTAGCTCCGACGGCTGAGAGATTAGTAGTAGATGCATTCGTTGCAGTTAGATTAGAGAAGAAACCGTTGGTAAAGCTAAGTCCAGTTCCTGATACGGCAGTAGTAGATGCATTTGTAAGAGTTACATTTGCTAAAGTAGTATTTCCTAAAACATTTAATGTCCCTGTGAATATCCCGTTTGTACCTGTGAAGCCAGTGGCTGAAAGATTTGTAGTTGAAGCATTCGTAATCGTGGCGTTCGTAGAGAATAGAGAAGCAAGTGTAGCTCCGACGGCTGAGAGATTAGTTGTACTAGCATTTGTGGCAGTAAATCCTGTTACAAAAGCGTTCGTAGAGAAGAAACCAGTTGCACTTAGATTAGTTGTACTCGCATTAGTTAATGTAGCATTTGTAATAAATCCATTTGTAAAGTTAAGACCTGTTCCAGAGATTGCAGTTGTACTTGCATTAGTAAGTGTCGTCAACCCCGTAACATTTAAAGTTCCATTTGAAGTTAGAGATGAAGTAGCAGTTATACTTCCTCCTGTAAAGTTATTAATAGTTCCTGTTACTGCATTTAATATTGAAGTAAATAAATTAGTAGAAGTTGCATTTGTAAACAATACATTAGAGCTAGAAAGAGTCGGTGCATAGAGTATTCCAGACACTGAGAGATTAGTGGAAGAAGCATTAGTAAGTGTTGTTTGTCCTAAGACATTTAGAGTAGAACTAAAGTTACCAGAAGTTCCAAATATATCTCTAGTGTTTAATGTACCTGTAGCACTTAGACTAAAGATATTTTGATTAGAACCTGGATAGTCAAAGACGGAGATAAGTGGTGCTGTCTGTGTCGTTGAGCCATAAACAAGGAATGCTACTTGGTCAGCATTAGTACTTTGTATAGATATCTTTCCAGACGGAGAAGATGTACCAGCTCCAATCTCTCCTGGGGCTATGACTTTGTCTCCTACTGTAAGTATTCCTCCTTGAGTTATGTTGGTGTTACCGTTTACTGTAAGAACTCCAGTGATTGTTGTTGTAGCTAAAGTGGATGTACCACTTACATTTAATGTTCCACTTGCATTAATATTTTCATTTACTGATAATCCTCCATTTGAGTTAAAGGAAGTAAGTAAAGTTCCTGAATTGTTTCTTAACTCAAATAGATTAACCACTCCCTGCCCCTGCCCTCCCTGTACAGAGAAAGTAGTAGTACCAGTAGCGGGAGTCTCATTCTCTATGTGTAGAGACATGTTGGATTCTAGACGTTTAGTTAGAGAGTTCCAACGTAATATAGCATTAGGAGTAACAATACCTCTGAAGAATACTAGAGAGGAGTCTTGGGTATCAGTTGTAGCGTTACTAGAGTTAATGGAGAAAGAGGTACTGTTAGTTCCAGAGATAGAAGTAGAAGCAGCAGAGAAGGAATTAGCTGTTACTGTTCCTGCATAGACATTTCTCCAGTAAAGAGATGGAGTACCTAAGTCATATGAGATATTAGCAGCAGGAGTGATGTTTGAGTTAAAGAGTCCGTTTACTGTAATGAAGTTAGAGGTAGAAGTACCTAATGTAACGCTACCTTGTATTGTAGTGTTAGAGCCTATGAGAGTAGTACCGTTTACATTAAGAGTTCCATTAATTGTTTGATTACCTGTTGTGTTTACTGTACCTACGGCTAGGTTAGTGGTGAAGAAGTTAGTGGTGGTTCCGTTTACTAACGTCGCAGAAGTCGCAGACAGAACGCCGACTGACGCAGAATTAGAATACAAATTCGTAGAAGTAGAATTCGTTGCAAAAGAGTTAGTGGTAGTGGAGTTGGTAAAGAGAGAATTAACCGCTTCGAGATTAGTTATGTAGTGATTAGTACTTGTTCCATTCGTGAGGAAGGAGTTGGTGGAGAAGAAGTTGGTACTCGTAGCATTTGCTAGCGTCGCAGAGGTTGAATACAAATTCGTAGATGTAGAATTCGTTGCAAAAGAATTAGTTGTAGTTGCGTTAGTAAATTGCGAATCATTTGCAGAGAGATTTGTTATGTAGTGATTTGTAGAAGTACCGTTAGTTAAGAAAGAATTAGTGGAGAAGAAGTTCGTAGTGGTAGCAGAGAGAGCGTTTAGAGAAGTAGTGTAGAGGTTAGTAGAAGTTGCATTCGTTGAAGAAGAGTTTACAGCTACAAAATTAGTAGTTGTAGAATTAAGTACGTTAAGATTTGTTATGAAAGAATTAGTAGTAGTAGCATTCGTTGTAGTTGCGTTTGTAATAGCGAGATTAGTTACAAAAGAATTAGTTGTAGTGGAATTAGTGCTAAACCAGTTGGTACTGGTCGCACTCGTAAAGAGTGAATCTAGGGCAGAGAGATTTGTAATGTAGTGATTAGTAGATGTAGCACTAGTTAAATTAGTGGTGGAGGAAGTAAGATTGTTTATAGTTACATTCCCTGTGAAAGAGACACTGTCGTTAAAGAGATTACCTCCGTTGAATACTCCGTTACTTACTGTAGCGTTTTGAATGTATTGATTAGTAGAGGTTCCATAGTTTAACTTTGCATAGTCTAGTGTAGTATCACGTAAGTAACTTATGGTAGATACTCCTATTAGACTTGCTGAGGGAGTAGGAGGGAAATAGTTATTTACTGGAGTTACATATCCTCCGAAGCCACCTTGTGATTGACTAGAGTCTTTACCATTTAATCCGTCTTTACCTGAGATACCGTCTTTACCAGCGGGGCCTGCTTTACCTTCTAGGGTTATGTATTTTGTTATGTATATAGGGGAAGTTTCCAGTTTGTAGTGGGCAGTTTCAAGTTTTTGGTTTCCAGCTTGCCCAGCCAAAGTGTAATCACTGGGGCGGGGTTCTGGTTTTTTGGAAATTGTTTGTGGGGTGGTAGTGGAATTAATTGTAGGTAAATTAATATCAATTTTTGGTGAAGGAAATGAAACTGTAAGCGAATTATAATTACAACGAGTATCATTTACAGAAGTAGTAAGTGATGATAATCCACAAAATAAACCAAGAGATAATTTATCAAGGAAGGGAAGATTTTTTCTCCCTATAGCACTTGTGGACTCCGAGGAAGTATAAGCTCCGAGTACCATTCCTTGGTTAATATTATTTCCAGTATTCGACAAAGCATAGACTGGAAGAAGTTTTATTTCTACAACTTTTGGAATATTAGAAGTAATATTACTTTCCCTAAGTGCTAATTGTAAGCCTGTGATTTTTGCTATAGAAAAATTTTTCAACAAAAAAGCAGGCAATATAAAACCAAGCATGTTCGAGTTATCAGAAGAAAAAGATACTAAGTTATTTCCAACTGCATAATTTCTTTTTGGAACAACACCAAAGATTTTTTCTTTTCTATCCGAATTATTTAAATTTGATTTAAGTGCCAACTTTTCTAATTTTTTATAAAATTCTTTTTGTATTAAATTTGAAAGCTTGTCGCCTATAAGTGAAACTTTTTTTGAAGAAAGAAAAGCGATGGAAAGATTATCAAAAACAAAAATCTCCGTGGCATTTACTAAAGCTATTTCTTGTGGTAAAGAGTGACTTAGATTTTTAAAAGAATTTAAAACAAAAGAAACACGTGCCTTTCGAAATGTAAATACATCCCTAACTTGAGAAACTTCTGACAAAAGTGAAAATTGATTATTAGAATTAAAATCTCTATCCATGTCAAGATAGAAAGCGTTTACTTTAGACGTGGTGAGGAAGAGAAAAACCGCCGTAAGGAGAAAAATTTGAAGGATGTTTTTACGAACAAAATTTAACATGAATTACTATAAGTTAAGTATAGTATAAACAGTCCAAAAACATAGTAAAAATAGTGAATAAACTGTGGATAAAGGACAGCCAAAAAATCTTTATTATATAAAGAAAAATAGCACGCCTATCAAATAAAAAATCAGTATAATTTTTGAAAAATAAACATATATTTTTTCAAACAAAATTTAGCCAAAATAACACATCAAAAATAAGTGATTTTAATCACTTATTTAGTAATAAGCTACACTAAAATTAATATTCAATAAAAATAAGTTCAATTAGTCCTACTTTAGGTTTTTTCTAATAGATAGAATAGCCGATAAATACGATATTCTATGATGTTTTGTTATGCCCATTTTTTTGATTGCAATAATATGTTTTTTTGTTCCATAACCGACATTATTTTCAAAATCATACCCCTTGCAATTCTTTGCTATTTTTTTCATATACTTATCTCTAGTTATTTTGGCTATGATTGACGCTAAAGCAATTTCTGTGTAGCCTTCATCCCCTTTTATGTATGATGTTTGATCTAAATTATCCCTTTTTATCTTAAGTCCGCCGTCTAAATTGATTTTTGTTTCATTTACTGGGATATTTTTCTTCTCTAATTTTGTTAAACAAGAAATAATACACGCGTGAATTGAATTATTTATTCCATACTTATCGATATGCTTTACGCTCCGACTAGACACGGCATATTCAATATTATTAAGCTTTCGGTTTTTCCTAATAATTAAATATATGTTGTTACGTCTAGTTAAACTAAGCCTTTTAGAGTCTCTAATAGTATTATTAAAATACTCGAATTTTGCTCTTTTTGAGTCCTTTAAATAGACAGCACAGACTGTTACTGGCCCAGCGAGTGGTCCTCTGCCAACTTCATCGATTCCTATCACAGGATTTACTTTAATCTTTCTCATTTGTCTATTATATAGCAATTTTTATGATAATTAACCCCTATTTAAAAAATTTTCAATTATCAATTATCAATTTTCAAAAGATACAATTGCATAATATACTTAGTTTTATAAATAAATGACCGAAACACGTATATATAATCTAGAAAAAAGAACCTTAGTTTTTGGACAAAATATTGTAGCTCTATGTAAGGGTTTTAAGAGTGAGCCACTTACTAGACCAATGCTTATACAAATAATAAGGTCTGGGACTAGTATCGGGGCCAATTATGTCGAAGCCACTGGTGCAAGCTCAAAAAAGGACTTTGCTCACAAGATTTTTATTTGTAAAAAAGAAGCTCAGGAAACAAAATACTGGCTTGCTATTATATCCTCTACTTTTATAGAACAAGAAAATCTAATAAAAAATCTTCAGAAAGAGTGCCAAGAATTAGTCCTTATTTTTAACAAGATAGCGAGTTCAGCACGTGCGGAATAGGTAATTTTATTGGGAAATTTGTTTGAAAATTGATAATTGAAAATTGAAAATTATTTTATCATTATTATGATAAAATATACCCATGTTCATACATTTAAGGAACCATACCCACTACTCCCTACTGAAAGCCCTGCCTAAAGTGAAAGAACTTATTGCTGTGGCTAAGGATAAAAGAATGGATTATGTAGCCATCACTGACTACAGTAATATGTATGGCACTATCGAGTTTTATTCAAGGTGTAAAAAAGAAAAAATAAAACCAATAATTGGCGTAGAATTCTCTCTTAAATTTAATGAAAGAACATTTCAAACTATACTTATCGCCCGTACCCTAGAGGGGTATAAAAACTTAATGCGAATTGTATCAATTGTAAACGTAGAGAATTCACTCAATCCGGTACTCACAGAGGAAACACTTACAACTTACAAAAATGGTCTAACTATTCTCTCTGGTGGGGCAAGTGGGGACATAAGTAACTTGCTTGTAATAAATCAAAAAGATGCGGACGCTCGACTAGCTTTTTATAAAGAACATTTTGGTGAAAATTTTTATCTAGAAATAAATCCACAAACTGGCATGGAGCGTGGTCTGGAAATGCGAGAAAAAACTATAGCGTATGCCAGGAAAACTAACACCCCTCTTGTAGCAACTTTTAATACTCATTATATAAATGATGACGATAAATCTGCACACAAAACTCTCTACATGGTTCATGGTGATTTACATTCATCCGACGAATACAATCATCTATTTCAAAAAGATTCCTTCGCTTTTGCGGATATCGATACTGCAAAAAAAATATTCGCAGATACGCCTGACGCTATTTCTAATACTGTAAAAATTGCAGAGAGTTGTGTATTAGAAATACCTCTTGGGGATTGGGTATTCCCAAATATAGAATTCAAAAAAAATTATAACGAAGACGTGCGAGATTTAGCCTATGCTGGACTTGAAATCAGAAAAATGGAATTAACTGATGCAGTAAAAACTCGTCTAGAGCATGAACTTAAAGTTATTGCTGATAAGGGATATTCCCCTTATTTCTTAGTGGTTTATGACCTTTTACGATTTTCTCGCGAAAATAATATCTTAACAAATATTAGAGGCTCTGTTGCTGGGTCTTTGGTAACTTATCTTCTTCGTATTACTAAATGTGATCCACTTCTATACAAAATTCCGTTTGAAAGATTTTTAAATCCAGAGCGACCATCAGCCCCGGATATTGATATGGATTATGCTGATACTAGACGTGATGAAGTTATTGATTATGCACGACGAAAATATGGAATAGATAATGTTGCTCAAATTGGAACATTCGGAACAATGATGGCTCGTGGTGCTGTAAAAGATGTGGCGCGCGCGATGAAGTATCCATACGTCGTTGGCGACCGTATTAGTAAATTAATTCCAATGCCTAAGCAAGGGTTTCCTGTAACTATTAAAGGTGCGCTAGAAGAAATTGCTGAACTCAAAGAACTCTATGATACTGACCGTGAAGTGCAAACAATTTTGGACATGGCACAAAAAGTTGAGGGATGTGCGAGACACATTTCTGTTCACGCAGCAGGTACTGTTATTTCCCCTGCTCCACTTTGGGAATGGACACCGATACAAAAAGACCCTAAGGGAGGAAAAATAATTACTCAATATGACATGTATACAATTGAGGATGCTGGATTATTAAAATTCGACTTCTTAGGAATTCGTAACTTAACAATTTTAGGAGATGCAATTAAACTTGCAAAAGAAAATTATAATGTTGATGTCGACATAGAAGAAATTTCATTATCTGATCCAAAAACTTTTGAAATGTTATCTCGTGGTGAGACTATGGGGCTATTCCAATTAAATGGTTCTGGGATGACGAGATTTTTAAAAGAGCTTAAACCTAACTCTATTTTCGACATAAATGCCATGGTGGCACTTTATCGTCCTGGACCGCTAGAAATGATTCCAGAATATATTAGACGTAAACATGATCCATCTCTAGTTTCTTACATTGACCCCAGATTAGAGCCAATTCTTGAACAATCCTTTGGTGTTATTGTTTATCAGGACGATGTATTGTTGACGGCTATACATCTAGCTGGTTATTCGTGGCTTGAGGCAGATAAATTACGTAAAGCTATGGGTAAAAAAATCCCCGCCGAAATGCAAGCACAAAAAGAAAAGTTATTAAAAGGCTTCGTAGAACATGGACTTTCTGTAAAAAAGAGCCAAAAGCTTTGGGAGTTAATAGAACCGTTCGCTGCTTATGGATTCGGAAAGGCGCACGCTGCGAGTTACGGAAGGGTGGCTTATCAGACTGCTTATATGAAAGCCAACTTCCCTGTTGCTTATATGACGGCAATTATGACTAATGAGTCCGGTGATGTAGAAAAAATTGCAGAAATTGTTTCTGAATGTAAAAGAATGAATATAAAAGTTTTGCCACCGAATGTGAATACGAGCGAAGGCGGATTTAGAATAGTTGGCAGTGGGCAGTTAGCAGTGAGCAGTAATACAAATGCAGATGCGAATGCGATTAGTGATAATACAAATAACGAGGAAATACTTTTCGGATTATATACTATTAAAAATCTTGGGGTGGATATATCGGATGCTATTATTGCTGAAAGAAAATTAAATGGGAAATATAAAACATTTGAAGATTTTATACTTCGTGTTACTCATAAAAATTTAAATAAAAAATCTCTCGAGGCATTAACCAAATGTGGGGCGCTTGATGATTTAGTTGAGCGAGAAGATGTTTTAGAAAATTTAGAAAGTATTTTAGAATTTCATAAACACGTAGTGAAAGATAATGTGATGCAAGACAGTCTATTTGGTGGAATGGAAACTCCATCTTTCGTGATGAAAAAGGCTAAGCCAATTTCTCAAGAGCAAAAACTTGCCTGGGAAAAAGACTTGCTCGGACTTTTCGTTTCCGGTTTCCCGCTTGATCCATGGAAAGAAAAAATTGAAGCCCGCGGAATAGGTATAGATAAAGTTCATCATGATACACCGGACGGCAAGGAAGTTTCTCTTGCGATAATAATTGAAAATATAAAATTAACAAAAACAAAAAAAGGGGACCAGATGGCTCTTATTAGATTGCGTGATTATAGAGGAACAATAGAGGTAGTTGTATTTCCAGAAACATACAAAAAATATAAATCACTCATTATAATAGATACCCCTCTTGTTGTTAGAGGAAAAGTATCTACGAGGAATGGAGAGAAGACCATATCTATTGATGAGGTGAGATTGTTGGCAGGAAGTTAATAAAAATATTCAATGTTTCAATAATCAATATTCAGACGAGACTCATTGTATTTAATTAGATATTGAAAATTGTTTCATTGAATATTCATAAAAATGTGTAGAAATATAAACAAAAATATAACCAACACCCCTATTTACATAGATAATCTTTCTATGGTATAATCTCTCCATGGTTCAAATGCTATCTATTGTGCAAATCGCTCTAGCTATTCTCCTTACGGCTCTCATCCTTATTCAGCGTGCAAACACAGACGCTTCTGGAGCTTTTGGAGCAGATGGAGGAAGTAATGCAACACTTAAAAAACGAGGTGGAGAATTAATGCTTTACCGATTAACTGTTATTACGGCTGTTTTATTTGCATTAACTCTTGCAATTCCACTTATTCTTTCTCGTTAGAAAAGCACACAAGATAGTAAGAAGTTTATAAAGTTAAGAAAAATTGTTAGAAGTTAGTGGTTAGAAGTTAGAAGAGTAATACTAGGTGATTGATATTTTTTGAAAAACAAAATTTGATTTCAACTCCTAACCTCTAACTCCTAACACCTAACTCTTCATATTAACTTTCGACTTTACAAACTTTATGGACTTTATAGACTTCCTTGTATGGATACGGCATCAATAAAATCATCAATTAAAATAAAGAAAGAAAAATTTCTCACTGTTTATAAAACAATGACACCTGAGAAAGTAATAGTTGTATGGCTACTTTTAATGCTAGCTGGTATTTTGTTATTCGCTGGATTACTTCAAATTAATAATCGCTATCTTATATCAATTCCTGCTCGTGGTGGATATATACATGAGGGTATTTTAGGAACTCCTCGTTTTATTAACCCAGTTCTTGCAACATCAGACGCTGATAAAGATTTAGCAGAATTAATATATGCTGGACTTACCAAACGTGATAACACAGGAAATATAATTCTTGATATCGCTTCATCTATAGAAGAAAGCTCTGACAAACTTCACTACAAAATAACAATAAAGCCGGAAGCTCGTTTTAGTGATAAAACACATGTTACCGCGGACGACTTCATTTACACAATTTCTCTAATACAAAATCCACTTATAAAAAGTCCACACCGAGTTGAGTGGGAAGGTGTAACTATTGAAAAAAATAGTAACTTAGAATTTTCTATATCGCTTAAAAAGCCCTATCCACTTTTTATGAATGTTTTAACTATTGGAATACTTCCTAAACATATTTGGAACAGATTAACTGAGGAACAAATTAGTTTAAGTGATTTTAATATTCACGCTATAGGAAGTGGCCCATTTTTTATAGAAAATATAACGAGTGTTTCTGGTATACCTGAATCATTTACATTATTAGAAAATAAATATTACACATTAGGTCGCCCTAATATACAAGAAATTGTTATAACCAGTTATCAAAATGAAAAATATTTAATACAAGCTTTTGAAAATGGAGATATAGATAGAGTACATGGAATATCACCCCCACGTGTGTCAGATTTAAAAGTAGCAACCAGCTCTATACGCACATCACTTCTACCACGTACTTTTAGTGTATTCTTTAATCCAAACAAAACAGATTTCCTTTCTGATAAAAAAGTTCGCTCTGCTTTAAACATGGCTATTAATAAGCAAGCAATAATAAATGATGTTTTAAAAGGATATGGAAAAGTCATAGAAACACCTTTCCCTTTTGATGAAGACCAGCCAGACCCTACTTACAATAAAGACAAAGCAAGGAAATTACTTGTTCAAAGTAAATATTTAAAAAATGCATCTAGTACAATTGAAATAACACTTTCAACTACAAATAATGCGGAGATGAAAAAGATAGCAGAAATGATACAAAAAGACTGGGAAGAAATTGGTGTACATACAACTTTGGCTGTTTACGAAGTAGCAGACTTAAATCAAAGTGTTATAAAAGACCGAGATTTCCAAGCTTTATTATATGGTTCAATCACTAATTCTCCCGCTGATTTATATGCGTTCTGGCATTCATCACAAAGATCTTATCCAGGATTAAATATATCTAATTATGTAAGTAAAAAATTAGATACTAATTTAGAAATAATACGCGAAGATGATAATGAATTAACTAGAGTAAGTGCATACGAATCTGTAAAAACAGAATTTGAAGATGAAGTTCCAGGAATATTTTTATTTGCTCCATCACTTATTTATGTAACCCGTGATGATGTCAATTCCCCTATTCCGATTTACAGTTTAGATAATTCTTCCCGTTTTCTACTTGTATCTTCTTGGTATAGATATACGGAGAAAGTTTGGCCTAAAACATATTACAAAAAATTATTAACAATATTAGAAAATATTATTCATTAAACTATATAATAAAAAAAATTATGACAACAAATAACATTGAAGGAGAGGTAGAAATGGAAGCAACAGAAGTTCCAGGAATAACAACCCCACCACCGACGCAAACACGTAGGCCTTTTGACCGTAATGGCGGACAACGCCGAACAGGTGGTAATAGTCGTGGTCGCCCAGTCGCTGGACCAAAGTTTGATACAACAATATCAACAAAAAGAGAAACTGACCACATCCCACCATTAAAGGATGGTGACATCCGTGTAATACATTTTGGTGGAGTAGAAGAAATTGGACGAAATATGAGTATGATTGAATATAAAGATTCAATCGTTGTGGTTGACTGTGGAGTTCAATTTACAGAAACACATACACCTGGCATTGATTTCATTTTACCAAATGCAAAATATCTCGAAGAAAATCGTCACAAGATAAAAGGGGTAATGATAACTCATGGACACTTGGATCACATTGGAGCTATTCCTTATATCATGCCTCGTATTGGTAATCCTCAGATATATGCACGCTTGTTTACTTCACTTATGATAAAGAAGCGTCAGGAAGAATTTCCTCATCTTGCCCCTCTTACAATAAATGTAATCGAAAAAGAAGATATGTTAACTTTTGGAGAATTGAAAGTAAGATTTTTTGGAGTATCACATGCTATACCGGACGCTATGGGTATTATTGTTGAAACTCCACTTGGAGATATAGTTCACACTGGAGATCTTCGTCTTGATCATGATAATGATATACCAACAGATACAGAAGTTGAGCGCTATAAAATTTTTGAAAATAAAAATGTTCTTCTCCTTATGGCAGATTCTACGAATTGTGAAAACCCAGGATTTTCTATTTCTGACCGTGTAGTATTTAAAAATATTGAGAATGTTATTAAAGATACTCCAGGAAGATTAATTGTTAGCACTTTCGCTTCTCAGGTTGAGCGTATGATATACATGCTAAAAACTGCTGAAGATTATGGCAAGAAAGTTGTTATCGAAGGAAGAAGCATGAAGACTAACGTAGAGGTGGCGCGACTCGCCGATATGCTTCATATTCGCCCAGAAACACTTATTCCGATTGAAGATTTACAGCGTTATCCTGATAATAAGGTCGTTATAATGGCAACAGGCGCTCAAGGTGAAGAATTTGCCGCCCTAGGACGCATTGCAAATAAGACACATAAATATGTACGCCTAACTCCGCGGGATACTATTTTGATGTCATCATCTATTGTTCCAGGAAATGAACGTGCAGTACAAAACTTGAAGGATAAACTTTCTCGCCAGGGAGCTCACCTTATACACTATAAAACATCAGATATTCACTCCTCAGGTCATGCAAACTCTGAAGAGCTTGTTTGGATACACCGAAAAATTCACCCTAAGTTTTTTATTCCAGTTCATGGATATCACTATATGCTTCGTATGCATGCTGATATAGAAAAACGTTTAGGTATGATGGAAGAAAATATTCTTGTTCCAGATAACGGAATGATTATTGAAATCCAAAATGAAGGAAATAAAATTGTTGCATTAAAAGAAAAAGCCCCTTGTGAATTAATTGTTGTTGATGGAACTTCAGTTGGAAAAATTCAAGATGTAGTTATGCGTGATAGACAAACGCTTGCTGAAGACGGTATGTTCGTCGTGATTGGTGTCATCGATAGTCATACTCACACTTTGAAAAAATCCCCTGACTTAATTTCTCGTGGTTTCGTTTATTTAAAAGAATCACAAGAGCTTTTATATCAAACAAGACTTCTAACTAAAAAAGTTATAGAGGATTCACTTGCTAAGGGTGGCTTTGTAAACTTAGACCAAATGAAACAAGATATCTCAGAAGCTACAACAAAATTCTTGTTACAAAAAACAGCAAAGCGCCCGGTGATAATACCAGTGATAATTAGTATATAGAAAGTGGATGGTGGGTGGTGGAAAATATAAATAAATATTCAATGAAGCAATATCCAATATTTAAACAAAATAACAAACTTTATACCAAATTTTAATTAAGCCCACTCGATGGAATTTGTGTCATTCCAAACTTGATTTGGAATCCAGGTTCTGGACACTGGATTCCAACTTTCGTTGGAATGACTAGCACTCAGATAAGCTAATTAGAAATGGCATTATTTGATTAACAATATTACTTCATTAAATATTCCTAGTCTGTGTCTTCATTGATTATTGAATATTGTTTCATTGAATATTGCCCTCCACTGGTCACCACTTACTGCTCACTGTATACTATAACTATCTCCATGCTAGCCATAACCCGTAACAAACTCCTCCTTGCGACATTCTTGATGACTATATTATATGCCTTTCACTATGGCATACCACTATACGCGACATCAACGTATTTGCATGTATATTTTGGTTCCTCAACTATATCTTCACTCTATGTAATTGCAAGTCTAGTTACATTATTAGCTTCAATTCATGTTGCAAAATATATAAAAAAGTTCCACACCTACACTTTCACAATGATGCTTGTCATTGCTGAAATGATAATAATGACAGCGTTTGCATTAACAAAAAATCCAATATTAGTTGGATTATTTTTTGTCGTACATTTTTGTCTACAAACACTATTATATATATGTATAAATGTTTTCGTGGAGACATTTAGTAAACAGGCTGAGACTGGAAGTATTAGAGGAATATTTTTGGTACTTCTTAACCTTGGAATACTTATATCCCCGATTATTGGTGGTCTTGTTTTAACAAGAGGATCATTCGCCGCACTTTATATGGTTGCGACTGCAACGCTTGTTCCATTTTTATTTTTCTTACACCAATATTTAAAACACATGAAAGAGCCAGCTTATCATAGTGTAGATATGGTTGAAGCTTTTCACCGTGCTTGGAGAAATAAAGATTTGAAGGGTGCACTCATTGCCTCGTTCATGCTTGAATGTTTTTATGCTGTGATGGTTATTTATTCTCCAATATATTTAGCATCAATTGGTATACCACTTGTCGTATATTTATCTATAATATTACCTTTTGCACTTTTACCTTTTGTAATACTGCCTTATGAGCTTGGTTGGTTGGCGGATGTAAAAATTGGAGAAAAAGAACTTATGGTATTAGGTTTAATTATTGTTTCAATTTCACTATTTTTAATGGTGATAGTAAGTACACCGAACGTAATACTTTGGATTGCAATACTTTTATTTTCTCGCATAGGTGCTGCTTGTGTTGAGACAATGACTTATGCTTATTATTTTAAAAAAATATCAGCCGAGGATACTTCATTAACTGCACTATTTAGTAATACTCGTAGTGTTGCAGTTATTATAGTTGGGGGCTTCGGAATTTTTATAAGTCCGCTACTTGCGACTTATCCGCAAATTATATTTATAGCTCTTGGCTCTGCAACGCTATTTAGTATTTTATATATATTACCTATTCGTGATACTCGTTAAAAACTAATAATAAAAAAAATGAAAACAATAAAAGTAAAAACAGACGGAGTAACACGACTGAATAAATATTTAAGTACAAGTGGTGTCGTTTCAAGAAGAAATGCTGATGAGCTTATTAAAAATGGACTAGTCACAATAAATGATAAAACTGCTATCCTTGGAGATAAAGTAAATGATGGCGACACTATCTCATTTAAAAAAATAGAAACTCCTTTAACTTATGCCCTCTATTACAAACCAAGAGGAGAAGTTACTGGGCGTGTAGCCGGACTTCCTGGTTGCGAACCAGTTGGTAGATTAGACAAAGAAAGTGAAGGGCTACTTCTTTATACAAATGATTATCGTGTAGTTGATGCTGTGCTTCACCCAATACATGCAAGGGAAAAAGAGTATGAGGTACAAGTGCGTGAGAAGACAACACCTCGAGTTGTTACACTACTTAAGCGTGGAATAAAAACTCAAGAGGCCACATATTCCCCTGTTAAAAGTGTTCATATATATGGAGAAGGTCGCAGTATTCGTATTGTTATCACTGAAGGAAAAAAGCATGAAATTCGTAGAATGTTAAATGCTCTTAACTTAACTGTGTTATCCCTTAAGCGTGTTCGCATTATGTCTTTCGTATCACATGGATTAAAAGCAGGCTCACCACATATATTAAGTCAGAAACAAAAAGATATTTTATTGAAAGATTGCGGAATAGAGTGAGTACACAATTTTTAATTTCTAGTTTTTAATTTTTATTTAAACATACAATTCTTTTAACTTAAATTTACTTTTAATTACAAACTGTGCCGCATGTCATTCCAAACTTGATTTGGAATCCAGTGGACACTGGATCTTGATTTTCATCAGGATGACACACAAAATATAAATTTTGTATTTCAATAAAAACTAAAAATTAAAAACTAAAAATTTTTTACTTATTCTTCCCTAGGAATAGACCATTCTAGAAGCCTTTATATTTATCATGATTTTATATGAAATCTAAACATGTGAATAACTCCCTTTCAAACACTTGAGTATAACTTGTGGTCTGATACACTAATTAGTAGACAGTTGTTTCATTATCAGCTTTTAGTACCAGGAAAGGACAATCAAATGTTCTTGAAGTCTATGAGATAAAGTTGGGCTTATAAACCAATTGAATCTATGCCGATAAAAAAGCAGATGCGGCTTCAAACAACTGGAAGTAACATATTCTGAAGTTTGTAAAAGTTTTAGAAGAATTGCTAACAATAAAAACGGAAGCCTAAGAAGCAACCGCAACGCATCAAACAAAGACGTCGAACTTATTTAAAAAATAATTAAGACAAAACAAGAGTCGCCATACTTACCAGAGGGGCGACTTTTGTTTTGCCTAAGACGCATCTGCTTTGTTGCAGAAAATTTTTGCTCCATGCGTCGTACTATGTGTACGCCTTAGTCGCAAAAATTTCCTGCGCCTCGTCTCTGCATCCTTATAAAAAAACTAGAAATACTTCGCATCTATCGTCTTATACAAACAAAAATCCTATCTCAGGAAATAGAAAATAATTGCAATAATTATTGGAAGGCCGAGTATCAGGGAAATTAATTTTTTATCTCGTTCAGTCATGATGTTAGTCTATAAAGTCCTTAAAGTCTGTAAAGTCCATAAAGTGATACAAATACACATACTAGAAGTCCTTAGAAACCAGTGAGTGCACATATTGCCCAACGTCTACCCCTGTTGTGGCTAATGACTGGGCAAATCGTCCATCTTTTGATAATGAGGGCTTTAAATCAACATTAATGACCATATAACCATCTTTATAAGGAATCATATCAATTGATGCATGTCCGTTAATGCCCAATGACTGATATGCGGATTCCGCTGCCTTGCGTATGGCATCATTCTCCTTTTCCCCTGCTTTAAAAACTGCGCGCATTGGATGGTCTTTTCTTGGAAGTGCAGTAACCGGTGAAAAAGTTTCTACAGCAAGTGGTGTATATAATTTCTGCCCTCTAAAATTTGGAAGAACGGCAACGGACAAAGTTCGTGTAGGTTTGTATGTAAAAATATGCACGTCCAAATTATTATTATGATAATCTGCTAAAACATTTTCTAAGTCTGCATACTTACGAATTAAAACTGATTCATTTTCTTTATCTTTTTTAAGTGGTCTCACCATAAGTGGAGTATGAAAAGTCTGCCAAAGTTCTCTAAAAGTTTCTCTAGGTGTTTCAGTATTTGCTCTCACAACTAAAGTTTTTGGAGTTGGTAATCCATGCTGACGGAATAGTCTATACATATCTTCTCTATCTAAAGTTACAGAGTCGTCGTGAGAAAGTAAAAGTGGTATCCACATTTTTTTTGCAAGCTCTCGCCATGGTGCTTCCACATCTTGTGTTGTATCAACCACAGACTCTGCAATAGTAAAGACATAGTGAGCATCTGTCGGTCTACCTTTCATTGTCCAACTACCATCTGTATCAACCAAAATATCAAGTGGCGTGTATCCAATTCCAGTTAAAGATACCAATATATCTTTACCATCTTTGAGAGATTGACTGGTATTAACTTTCCCACCACGAATTACCGCGATGGTGTAGGGAATAGTTGAGGGAGGAGTCATGGTTTTAGTATAGCAAGGATATCTAACTGCTTACAGTCCATAGCTAACAAATAGGATTTTTACTCCCAAATTAATTTTCAATTTTGCAATTTCCAATTTTCAAAGGAAATGCAATACAGGTGGCCACTTCGTGGCCACCTGTATTTACTTTTGACTTTATAGACTTTCGACTATTTACCTACTTTTATCAATTCCACTTCAAAAATCAAATCTGAGTTTGCTGGAATAGCTCCATTGCCCATTTCTTGTGATCCATATCCAAGTGAAGCTGGTATCGCCAATAATCTCTTGCCACCAACCTTCATTCCCTCTACACCCATATCCCATCCTTTTATAACTTTCCCAGCTCCAATAACAAATTCAAATCCTGCATCTCCACGATTCTTAGATGCGTCAAAAATCTTACCATTAGTTAAAGCTCCTACATATTGAACAGTCACACTATCTCCTTTCTTGGCTGTAGCGCCAGTTCCAACAACCTCATCTTTCATTTGAAGGTCTGTTAATGGTGCAATTGGTGTTGATGTTGCCATAGTTGTTGTTGCTTTATTTTGTGTAATTGTTTCCTCTTTTGTTTCTGAACTAGCTTCCGCGTAAGCTCCTTTAACTTCAGACTTTCCTTTATTATTCATAAATGTAAATAACATTCCCCCAGCTACCAGCACAACCACAATTATAATTCCAATATTTGTTGATTTCATACTTTCAGTAAATTTTTAGCCTGCCTCGCCGGCAAGGCGGGTTCTTAATTATTAATTTTTAATTATTTTAATATTTTAACATATAACTACAACTTAAAAATAGAAGCTTACTCTTTTCTAAAGAAATTGGATGCAGTGCGAGGAGCCTAGGAATTTTTCGAGAAGACGTATATATGCATTGTATTTTTCTGCGACCTTCTGCGTTCGTTCTGCGTAAGTCTGCGGTCGTGGTTTACCACGACAAGGTGCCGCCAGTCTTATACTCAGTAACCCTAGTCTCGAAGAAGTTTTTCTCCTTATTCAAATCCACCGCCTCGCTCATCCATGGAAATGGATTAGGAGATCCGTAAACCTGGTCAATTCCCACACGCGCTAAACGCCTATCTGCAATATGTTCAATATATTGCTTGAAACCTTCAGCATTCAAACCAAAAATACCTGTAGGAAATACATTCACTGCGAATTCATATTCAAGCTTCACTGCTTTTTTAATTAAATTTGTAATACGTGTTACAAATTCTGGAGTCCACAATTCTGGTTGTTCTTCTTTAATTGTATTTATCATATCAATACCGAAATTCATATGATTACTTTCATCACGCATAATGTATTGAATTTGTTCCGCAGAACCAACCAATTTCCCCTGTCGCTGAAATCCAAAAATAACAGCAAAAGATGAATAAAAGAAAATACCTTCAAGAATAAGCGAAAATACACACATATTTTCTAGAAACTTTTGATCACTTTCAAAAGTCCCCGTCTTGAAATGGTCATCAAATATTCCTGTGTTAAAGGTAAGAATAAATTCTTCTTTATTATAAATCGCATCAACTTCACGATACATATTATAAATCTCCGTTCCTTCAAGTCCTAAAGATTCCACCATATATTGATATGCATGAGTATGCACTGCTTCTTCATAAGCCTGACGAAGTAAATATAAACGTGCCTCAGGTGAAGTTATATGTTTATAGAATGCCAACACTAAATTATTCGCAGCGATAGAATCTGCTGTTGTGAAAAATCCAAGAACAGTTTTGAAAGCATGACGCTCATCGTCTGACAAAACAGTTTGTGATCTCCATTGCTCGATGTCTGACTGCATACTTATTTCTGTTGGAAGCCAGTGATTTGCATTCGCCACATTATACGCATCCCATGCAAATTTATGTTTTATCGGCCAGAGTTGTACAACGTCCGCCGTACCACCATTTATTATTTTGCGTTCATTCACATTCACTCGTCCTGCGCCACGCTGAATTATCGGGCGATGTCCCGGCTCACCGAATGGTGGGTTCGGTATTGTCGTATCGTGTATTGGATTTGGATTTACTGGAGGCATATAAGTTAATTTTTAATTTCTAATTTTTAATTTTTATTGAAGATACTTCTTTGTGTTGGGCTTTCTTTTTGCTAATTACTTTCTACTATCTGCTACTCTATTCACATCCGTCGCAATGCGCTTCTGGCATTTTTGTGATATTAAATTTATTCACAGACTGCTCAAAAACTTTCATTGCTTCCACGTCAGCCGATGTTGGTGTCGCAGAAGACATTGGCATGTTCGATGGTATAAGTGTCGCTGATGGTGATGCAGAAAGTATTTCACCAACTGATGCAACAGATGAAGTATCATGTTCACCGTCTACACGTTTATGAGTCGAACCGAACTCGGAAGCATTCACTGTTGATTTCTCAACTTGAGACGCGCCAAGTGAACGTAAATAATATGTTGTCTTTAATCCTAATGACCAAGCATATTCATAAACTCCAGCTAATTCTCGCCCTGAAGTTCCTGCGAAATAAATATTCAATGACTGCGATTGATCAACCCACTTTCCTCTATGAGCCGCGGACTTTAATAACCATGATGGTTCAATTTGGAAAACTTCTTTATATTTATCCTTCAAATGCTGAGGAATTGTAGGAATATCGCGAACTGACCCATCATGATATTTAAGCATTCCAATCATTTCAAAATCCCAAAGACCCAGCTTTTTCAAGTCAGAAACAAGGTATGGATTAATAATAATAAACTCACCATTCATATTTGACTTCACATAAATGTTTTTGTATATCGGCTCAATTGTTGGAACAGAACCAACAATATTGGAAATAGTAGCAGTCGGTGCCATGGCCATACAATTAGAATTACGCATACCGAATTCTTTTACTGTATTACGCACCGGTGTCCAATCCATCTTTCCACCTTTTTCTATGTCTATAGTTTTACCACGAGTTTCTTCCAAAAGATTTATTGTATCCACTGGAAATATTCCCCTATCCCATTTACTTCCTTTGTAAGATGAATATGCTCCGCGCTCACGAGCCAATTCTGCAGAAGTTAAAATCGCGTGATAAGAAATTAATTCCATTGACTCATCAGCAAATGAAACTGCTTCCTGCGAGTCGAAATTAATATCCATCATATATAGTGCATCATGAAATCCCATAAGTCCCATTCCAACTGGACGATGACGCATATTACTTCGCTCTGCTTCTACTGTCGGATAAAAGTTAACATCAATAACATTGTCCAACATTCTCATTCCAGTTTTTACAGTTTGAGCAACTAAATCAGTGTCGAACTTTCCATCACGAATAAGTCTCTGATAATTTAATGAACCCAAATTACAGACGGCTGTTTCTTCTTCGGAATTATTTAATGTAATTTCTGTACAAAGATTTGAATTATGAACTACTCCAACATGGTCTTGAGGTGAACGCACATTTGACGGGTCTTTCCATGTAATCCATGGATGTCCAGTTTCATAAAGCATTGTAACCATCTTTCTCCAAAGCTCGCGAGCTTTCATGCTTTTATAAATCTTCATCTTGCCGTCTTTTGCAAGTGCTTCATATCTGGTGTAATGTCCTTCGAAAACTTTTCCATAAGTCTCTGCTAATTCAGGAACTTCCTCTGGTGAAAAAAGTGTCCAGTCTCCGTCTTCCTGTGCGCGCTTCATAAATAAATCAGAAATCCAAAGTGCTGTATCCATGTCATGCGTACGGCGTCTTTCATCCCCTGTATTTTTACGAAGTTCCAAAAATTCTTCAACATCATAATGCCAATTCTCAAGATAAACACATGTAGCACCACGACGACGGCCTGAACGATTAATAGCTACAGTTACGTCGTTCGCAATTTTTAGAAATGGAATAATTCCATTTGATTTAATGCCAGACTTTTTCACTAGTGAGCCTGAAGCACGTACGGAAGTCCAATTTGTCCCTATTCCGCCTGCCCATTTTGACAATTGAGCATTATCTGAGAAAACTTTAAAAATACTTTCGAGAGAATCCCCGACTGTGTTCAAGTAACAACTTGAGAGTTGTGGATGCTTTGTTCCAGCGTGGAAAAGTGTAGGTGATGACGGCACGAAACGAAGATTAGACATCGCTTCATAGAATTCTATCGCGCGAGTTGTTCTATCCATTTCTTTTTCTGAAAGTGCAACACCCATAGCAACACGCATCCAAAATCCTTGAATGTTTTCATAAATATTTCCAGTGCCTTCGACATCGCGAACTAAATATCTTTCATATAAAGTTTGTGAGCCAAGATACATAAATAATTCATCCCGTGAGCGTACGAGAGCATTTGCTAAACGGTTCAAATCAAAATTCTTCATGCGAATATCCAAATATCCTTTTTCAACTCCGAAATTAATTCCCTTAACAAAAACTTCTTTATATTGTTCGTCGATACGATTGTAATCAAGTGAGTCTCCGAGTAAATCAACATTAATAGATTGAAGCACCATGCGTGATGCTACGAATGAATATGCTGGGTCTTGCTCAATCATTGAACGGATTGTCATGATAAGTGCCTTTCGAATTTCTTTCGTAGTCATTCCTTCATAAACTTCTTGCTTCACTTGATTTACAATTTGCTCGACATTAATATCTTTCTCATAACCGGCCACTACATTCATAACTGACTTTCTAACTTTTTCAATATTAAATCTTTCTGGCGTACCATTTCTCTTTGTAATCATTAGTCCTCCCTCTTCTACTTTTTCTAAAACTTCTTGTTTCTTTTCTTCACGCATTTTCTGATGTTCGAAACGATAAATAATATAATGCTTTGCAACATCAAAAAATCCAGCACTCATAATATGCTTCTCTACTATGTCTTGTATATGTTCAACACTTGGCACATAACCTTCGCGAGTTATTACTTCGAGTTCAACTTCCTTAACAACTAGTTCCGTAATTCTTTTACATAACTCTGCCTTCTCATCTCTTGTAACACTTACAAACGCTTTCTTTAATGCGCTCTCAACCTTACCTTGTTCGAAAGAAACTATCTCACCATTTCTCTTCTTAACCGTTTGTAAAATAGACATACACGTTTCATTTTCATTACATTTTTAATATATTCAGTATATATAAAATGACCCTGGAATACACTTTTTTGTCTATATTTTGATGTCAAGAGTCGCTCTTGACATACTCCAAATACTTGGTTTAGATACGCTTATCTCGTAAGCGTTTATGATAGCCTATGGCAAATCTATGTGCCTCCCCATTACCCAAAAATATTTCCTTTGTATGGTAATCCACATATTCCTTTCGTCCCAAAATGTCTTTTGGCTTGTGATGAGCATCTTTAACAACAGAGACACAAGGTATAGAAATACCTAGTCCAGCCAATGTTTTTTCTGCTGTTTGCTTATGTGCTATGCCACCATCTATAACAATTAAGTCAGGGTAACGCCATTCTTTATGTGAAAATCTTCTCGTTAAAATTTCTCTAAGGCCTGCATAGTCATCATTTATATTTTCTGGTAATTTAAATTTTCTATACTCATCTGTATTTTTTTCTTTACCTTCAATTACCGTCATCACACCCACGCGCGATGTTCCAGAAATATGTGCGACGTCATACGACTCAATGCGAAAATTTTTATCTTTAAAAGAAGTTACATTGTCGTCCTTAATTAAATTAACATCTTTAATATGATCTAATGCAAAAAGTGTATTACGAATTTGTCCCGCCTTTTCAAATAAATTTTTCTTTGCATAATTATGCATTTCTTTTTCTAAAGATTTTTTGATGTCTGTTTTTTTACCTTCGAAGAATTTTCTAATATTTGAAATATTCTTTTTATATTCTGTTTCAGTTATGGCACCAACACATACTCCTGGACAAAGTTTTATTTGCGCATTGAAGCAAGGCTTAATTTGATTAAACTCACATCTATCACGATACGGAAACATTTTACGAATTATTTTCATCGCCTCTTTCAATTGTGTGAGAGATGCAAATGGGCCATAGACAGCGAGTGTTTCTTTTTTGGTAAATCGTTTTTCAAAATCGCGGATACGAAGAGTGAGAACTCTTGGAAATTTTTCTTTAGTTATTACTACGCAAGTAAAACTTTTATCATCTTTTTCTTTTGTATTATATGATGGATTATTATCTTTAATTAATTTACTCTCAAGTAATAACGCTTCAAGTACGCTGTCAGTTTCTTGGAAAGTTACATGATGCGCGGCTGCGACCATTCCGACTAATCTTAAACCACGTGTTTTTATTAAGTCATTAGAAAAATAACTTTTAACTCTATCTGAGAGTGATGTCGCCTTTCCAATATAAAGGATATTATCTTCGCTATCTCTAAAGAAATAAACCCCTGGATTATCAGGAAGTTTGGTTGTAACTAACTCTTGCTTTTTCATTTAAAATATTATACAATGAAATGTCGCTCTTGTACATGGTTAACCGTTAAGTCGGCAAACCAATAGTATCAGAAGCGATGGCAAATCCCTATAAAATGGGGTTAAATCAAAAAAACATTGAGGTTCTTTTCATGGCAACTAAAAAGGGCTCAGAGCAATCTGAGCAAAGTTCTAAAGGTGGAGATACATCCACAGAAACCAGACCGACACCCCTTGAACGGTTCAAATCACAGGCGAGGCACCCAACGATAGCCAAGCTTCGTGAGCCTGGCAAAACTCAGATAACTTTCCCAAAACGGTCGGGTGAAATACCCTTCAGTATTGGTAAAGTACTGGGAAAGTTAAATCTTTTTCTACGCGGCAATGGAACGGTCTCCATCAACCACACTGCGACTTCTATAAGTGAACTGGTCGACAAAGGCCACTTGTTGTCACTGGCAAATAGTGGAGACAAAAGTGTTACCAAAGTCAAACTCTGGCTAAGGAACAAACGGTCTTATGCCGTCGTAGAACGCCAAGACTTGAAAAATTTCTTAACGGCAGCTGGCATTGTTGCTGGGAAGTAAATCCCTGCACAGCCACTCTGCATCAAGCCACCTCCGTGTGGCTTTTTTTTATTCCTATTTTTTTAAATAATATTATGTGTCATCCTGATGAAAATCAGGATCCAGTGTCTTATGTTTCAGTGGACACTGGATTCCAACTTTCGTTGGAATGACATGCAATAGAATTTGTATTCACTTTCGACTTTATGGACTTTATAGACTTTACGGACTTACTTTCTTTCTCTTTAAAACCTTCTTAAGGTACTGCCCTGTGTAAGATTTCGGATTTGACGCCACCTGCTCTGGATTTCCTGTCGCAACAATTTTTCCACCTCCTACTCCACCCTCAGGTCCAATATCAATAATATGATCAGCAGATTTTACAATATCTAAATTGTGTTCAATCAGAACTACAGTATTTCCTTTATCAACTAATTTATTTAAAATCTCGAGCAGTTTAACAATATCTTCATAATGAAGTCCGATAGATGGTTCGTCTAAAAGATAAATTGTTTTTTCTACATGTGGACGATAAAGTTCTGAAGAAATTTTTACACGCTGAGCCTCACCACCTGAGAGTGTTGTTGCTGATTGACCGAGTTCCAAATATCCTAACCCTACATCTGACAAAGTTTTTACTCTGTCATACACCGCTGGAATATCATAAAAGAAAGTTAAAGATTCTTCGACTGTCATACACAAAACATCATAAATACTTTTTCCTTTCCATTTAACTTCCAATGTTTCTTTCATAAATCTTTTTCCCAAACAAACATCACACTCCACATAAACAGTTGGAAGGAAATGCATCTCAACAGCTATCTCGCCATTACCCTGACAAACTTCACAACGTCCACCTTTCACATTAAAAGAAAATCTCGACGGCTTCCAGCCACGAATTCTGGCCTCTTCGCTTTCTGCGAATAAGTCGCGTATGTGAGTCCACGCTCCAGTATATGTTGCAGGGTTACTTCTTGGTGTGCGACCAATTGCCCCCTGGTCTATTAACACAACACGAGACAAATATTCTGTACCCGAAAATGTTTCGCAATTATATATTTTTGCTGAGCGATTACGACGCTCTAATCTTGCAAGTAAATTCTTGTATAAAATCTCATACATCAAAGAACTTTTACCAGAGCCAGAAACTCCAGTAATAGCAGTCATTCTTCCCAATGGCACATTCACATTCATTCCTTTAATGTTAAATATGTTTCCACCAGTAATGCGAAGCGTACCCTTGTCGTGATCCCGGCGAGCTGGAACTGGTATTTCTTTTTCACCACGAAGATATGCCAAAGTTACACTGCCGGATTTGTTTCTTGGTGCGGTTAATAATTCATCTAAATATCCAGACACGACAACTTCACCACCGTGAACTCCAGCTTTCGGTCCAATATCTACAATATAATCTGATGCAAAAATTGTATCCTCATCATGCTCAACAATGATAATTGTATTTCCAATATCTTTTAAATGAGTAAGGGTTTTTATTAACCTTTCATTATCACGTTGATGAAGTCCAATCGTTGGTTCATCCAATACATAAAGCGCACCAACTAATTGTGAGCCAAGTTGTGAAGCCAATCTTATGCGTTGCGCTTCTCCACCTGAGAGCGTGTCTGCTTTTCTATTTAATGCTAAATAATTAAGTCCAACATTTAACATAAACTTTAATCTTGATTCAATTTCTTTTATCACAACGGATGCAATTTCTTGTTCCTTTTTTGAAAGTGGAAGCCTCTCAAAATATGTTAATGCGTCTTGTATAGAAAGAGCTGTTATATCAACAATGTTTATTTTTTCTACATCATCTAAATATACATTTAATGCCTCTGGTCTTAAGCGTTTACCAGAACAAACATCACACTCATCTAATCCACCAAAATATTTTGTACCTAAACCATTACATGACGGACATGCTCCATATGGCGAATTGAAAGAAAATAAACGAGGCTCAATTTCTGGAAATGAAAATCCACAATTCGCACAAGAAAACTTATTACTCATAATTGTTTTATCGCCAAGTATTTCTACTTCAAGTAATCCATTTGATTCATGAAGAGCTCTTTCAATTGCTTCTGATAATCTAATCATGGCATCCTTCTCTGTATTTTTGTGGCGGAAATCATCAAGTGCGATAGAGTCCACCACGATTGAGATTTCATGTTTTTTAGTTTTGGAAAGCACTATTTGTTCACGAAGAGAATAACGCTTACCATCAACAACTGCCTCTGTATAACCTTTTCCAAGCATGTCATAAAGCATTTGATAATGTTCCCCTTTTCTTCCACGCACAAGTGGTGAAAGTATATGTAATTCGGCGTGAGAAAATTCTACGCCCATTATTTCTTTTTTACTTTTTTTATCATCAACCTTTTTCACTTTATCCAAAATGAAATGCATAATTTCTTCATTAGAAAGTTTTTGAATTTTTGAGCCACATTCTACACAATAAGGCTTACCGACACGTGCATATAAAACACGGAGATAATCATAAATTTCTGTAATAGTTGCAACTGTTGAGCGAGGGTTTCGGCCTGCTGATTTTTGGTCAATTGATATAGCTGGAGAAAGTCCGATGATTTCATCTACGTCTGGCTTTTGTAATTGTGTTAAAAATTGTCGAGCATAAGCTGAAAGAGATTCAACATAACGACGTTGTCCTTCAGCAAAAATAGTATCGAATGCAAGTGATGATTTTCCAGAACCAGAGAGACCAGTAAATACAATCATCTTATGACGAGGCATTTCTACTGTGATATTTTTTAAATTATGTGTCCTAGCACCTTTCACAATAATCTTTTCAATATGGTCTATTTTTTCTTCGGATTTCTTGGGTGTCATGGGGATAGATTTTAATTATCTGCTTTATTTCACTAAACTCTTTTATGATTGTCATTCCCGCGCAGGCGGGAATCCAGTGTCTGTATTTTTTGAAAACCTGCCTCGCCAGCAAGGCGGGTTGGAAATTGATAATTGGAAATTAATTCATCAATTAGGGTATTGGATTATAACACAAAAACAGACAAAAGTTAAGAGACAAGACCTGAATTCTCGCCCTAATCGC
>DOZK01000008.1:11579-12948 GCA_003518045.1 Candidatus Nomurabacteria bacterium | reverse complement strand
GATTAGGGCGAGAATTCAGGTGAGCGAGCTTGACTTTTAGCATGAAATGTGCTATATTGTAAAGGTTCAATCAACCGGAGTTTCTTTATGAAATTTTTTCATAAAATATTGGTGCCTTTCTTGAAGAGGTACCAACACACCGTCATCATTGGCGGCATGGTTATCGTGTGTGCTTTGATTGCCTTTGGGCAATGGCACCAACGCGAGAAAATGGACGCGCTCGACGCGTCCGCAATACCAATGGGCATTACGAAATAAACCTCGTTTTGCCCCAAGGCCAGCTTTCGCAGGAAAGCTGGCCTTTTTACGTCTTATTTTTCGGTATTTGATTGCTGGTTTTTATAATTTGCTTGCCACAGCCGTGCCCGGAGGGCACGGCTGGACGGCGTGTCGCCAAGGGGGGGCAGGCGACGCTTGACTTTATATAAATATTTTGATAAGATTGCTAGCACTGATTGAATGATAAAAACGAACACAAAAACCAACTAATTCTCGGAGACTTGTGACGTAAAGTTATAAGCCGCCGATAAGGCGGATTTTGTTTTCTAAAATTTACAGAACGATTGCAATTTGACAATTAAATCCCGTGCATGACACGCGCAACAATACTGTTATCCAGTAGTAGTAATATTCACTGGGGTCTAGCGGAGTTCGTGACACGGAAAAACATGAAAGACTCTTTAAAATTATTTTTTGAGAGAGAAATAAATTTAAAGAGCAAACAACACACACATAACAATGGAGCGGTCCGGAGTTATGTGGTAGTTATGTTTCCTAATAGGAACATAAGAGCATACGGTGGATGCCTTGGCTCTAACAAGCGATGAAAGACGTGATCAGGCGGCGATACGTTTCGGGGAGGTGCCTAATAACCTACGATCCGGAAATTTCTGAATGGGGAAACCTCATACGAGTAATGTTGTATGGTCCGACGGAGCATTCCGCGGAAGCACACCCAGGGAAGTGAAACATCTCAGTACCTGGAGGAAAAGAAACTAAATAAGTATTCCGCAAGTAGCGGCGAGCGAAAACGGAACAGCCCAAACCGACACATCACATTGAATGTGATGTAAGTTTAAATATTTAAACATTTAAATATTTAAATTTGCATCGCGCGCAGCGTGATGTGTCGGGGTAGTAAGACAAAAACGTAGTTTACTAGAAGAGTTATAAAATGTAATTATAGAATAAGTTGTTGGAAAGCAACGCCATAGAGAGTGATAGCCTCGTAGTCGAAATAATTATATCTCTTTTGTTTTTGATCTTGAGTAATTCGAGACACGAATAGCTCGGATGAATCAGCCGGAACTAACCGGTAAGGCTAAATATTGTTAGAGACCGATAGTGAACTAGTACCGCGAGGGAAAGG
>DOZK01000008.1:10889-11349 GCA_003518045.1 Candidatus Nomurabacteria bacterium | reverse complement strand
AGCGAAAGCAAGTGTTAATAGCGCGAACTAATTGTAGTAGCTTACAGACCCGAAGCCAGGTGAGCTTACCATGAGCAGGGTGAAGTATATCGAAAGATGTATGGAGGCCCGAACCAGTAGGTTGTACGACTCCTTTGGATGACTTGTGGTAAGGAGTGAAAAGCTAATCGAACTTGGTAATAGCTGGTTCTCTCCGAAATAGTTTTTGGACTAGCGTCGTGTGTTCCCTCTGGGGGTAGAGCACTGGAAGGTTTTTACTAGTAGAAATACGGAAAAACCTATCAAACTCCGAATACCAGAGGTTAAAAATACGGCAGTAAGACTACGGGGGCGAAGCTCCGTCGGTCAAAAGGGAAACAGCCCAGATCTCAAGTTAAGGTCCCTAAGTATATGTTAAGTGCAAGCGAGGAGGTGGAGTTTCATTGACAATGAGGATGTTGGCTTAGAAGCAGCCATCATT
>DOZK01000008.1:9223-10800 GCA_003518045.1 Candidatus Nomurabacteria bacterium | reverse complement strand
AAAGAAAGCGTAACAGCTCACCCATCGAGAGACTCTGCGCCGCAAATGATCGGGGCTTAAACATATCACCGAAACTGAGGGCTTTGGACGCACTACACTGCGTTTCGTGCGAATTTTTATTTAATTAATTTATAATTTTTAATTAATACAAATATTTCAATTTAATAAATTGGAGTATCTGGTATTTTTTGAAAATTAAAAATTAAAAATTAAAAATTCTAGCGCACGGAGCATAGCGTAGTGTGTCTAGAGCGGTAGGAGAGTGTTCCATTCTGCGTTGAAGCTAAAGGGGTGACCCATAGTGGAGCGTATGGAAGTACGAATGTTGGCACAAGTAACCGCAAGGAGGGTGAGATCCCCTCCCGCCGAAAGAATAAGGTTTCCTCTTCAATGATTGTCAGAGGAGGGTTAGCCGGGCCTAAGGAGATGGCAAACGCCGGATCCGATGGACATAATGTTAATATTCATTAGCTTGGTAGTAATGTGATGGGATGACGGAGGGTAGTATATAGAGCGACTAATTGGATTGTCGTTTATTGTGTGAGGAACTTGCGCAGGGAAATCCACGCGAGAATATTCCAAGCACCGTATGAAGATGATGGGCAACCTGATTCAACTTTATAAAGCACGCTTCCTAGAAAAGTCTCTACATTCTGTGAATACAGAACGTCTATGTGTGTCTTATTTATAAGGTACACATAGATGCTTTAAGTTACTATTAATCCGTACCGCAAACCGACACAGGTATTCGAGTCGAGTAGACTAAGGCGAACGAGTGATATCTCCCTAAGGAACTAGGCAAAAAAGCGGCCGTAAGTTAGCGATAAGGCCTGCCCCCATCACTTTGCGTTCAAAATAAACAAAATTACTTCATTAACTTCGTTAGAGAAAATTTTTTCTTCTGCAATGTACTACGCGTACATTTTAGTCGAAAAAATTTCCTCTGCCTCGTTACTAAAGCAATTTTCTTCATTTATGAAAATGAGGTGATGGTCCTAGAGAATTAGATAGAAAATTGATTATGAAATTTGTATTTGCATTGTCATTCCAGCGAAGGCTGGAATCCAGGTCTGTATTAACTACAAACACTGGATTCCAAATCAAGTTTGGAATGACACAAATAGAAATAAATACATCAGATTGAGACAAACCGTAATTACAGTAGAGCTACTGTAATTACAAAAACGTGTGTAATAAGTAAGTAATTGTGGATTTCATAGAGGACCTTTGGGGACTCTCGTGAGAAGAAATGTTTCTGCATCGGACAGCCTGAACAGATGGCCTACCTCCGCAGGACGTTTCAGCTCATGTCTTCTATGAAATTCATAATTACAAACTAATTACATACAAAATAGTGTGATAGAAATTAATTCTCTGGACTTTCATTACTTTGAAAATAAAGTGATGGGGGCCGCAGCGAAAGTTTCTCTAGCGACTGTTTACCAAAAACACAGCTTCCTGCGAACACGTAAGTGGATGTATAGGAGGTGACGCCTGACCAATGCGGGAAGGTCAAATATCGGCGGTGCGTAAGCGCTGAATGATATAAGCCCCCGTCAATGTCGGCCGTAACTATA
>DOZK01000008.1:8851-9108 GCA_003518045.1 Candidatus Nomurabacteria bacterium | reverse complement strand
GTAACTATAACGGTCCTAAGGTACTGGCTACAGCTAATGTAGTCAGTAGGACTAGGACGGTTATACTGGTTTTTGTAAACAATCTAATCATACGCCTACTAAAAGCTACCTCATAAATAGAAATATTTATAGAGTCCGAAGTGGTTAGCGAGAGACCAACGCCACACATCCTAACGAAAAGTTCAAGGCCGAAAGGTCCTGAGCAAAGCGAAGGATGAAGATAGAGTCCTTCTTGAGGAATAGAAGAGCGAAATTCC
>DOZK01000008.1:0-8717 GCA_003518045.1 Candidatus Nomurabacteria bacterium | reverse complement strand
GACGTGCACGAATGGCGTAACGACTGGGGAACTGTCTCAGGGAGTAGCTCGGTGAAAATACAGTGGGGGTGAAGATGCCCCCTAGCTGCAGATAGACGAAAAGACCCCGTGAGCTTTACTCTAGCTTGATATTGAGTATGTTCAATTACTGCGTAGAATAGTGACGAGAGGTTTGATGTGTATGGTTTCGGCTGTACTCTACTCGACAGTGAAATAGTCATCTGTAATTGGGCATACTCTAACGTGAACGGAAAAAACGTTCGCAGACAGTATCTGGTGGGGAGTTTAACTGGGGCGGTTTCCTCCTAAAAGGTAACGGAGGAGTATATTAAGGTCATCTAGGCGCGAATGGAAACCGTGCCGATAGCGTAAGGGCATAAGATGGCTTGACTGTAAGACGGGCATGTCGAGCAGACACGAAAGTGGGTCCTAGTGAACCTACACTTGGCTTTAGACGCCGGTGCAGATTAACGGATAGAAGCTACCACGGGGATAACAGGCTAGTTGTGCCCAAGAGTTCATATCGACGGCACAGTTCGGCACCTTAACTAAATCGGGGTGCGTTAGGAGTAATCCTATAGCAACAAATTAGATTTATAAATATTTGACGAATTTCTTTGTCAAAACAAATATTTTTTCAGTCGCCGTACTTCGTGTACGTCTTCTTCTAAAATATATGTTTTTCCTCGAACTTCATTCAAATATTTAAAAATCTAATGATATGTACAATCGTCAAATAAATAATATGTACAAAAGAAATCCTTGCTTATAACGGTGAAACCCTTACACATGAACAACGTAAGGGCAATACCGTGGGAAGTTTGCAAGTAAGAAAGCGATCATCCGCCTCTGGCGGAAGCTGTACACTTAACAGTGTAATTACATGTATAACCCTGTAGAGACTTGTTACAAAAGGTAACGAAGTTATGAGTAGTAAGAAGAGCTCATAGCTAATACGCAAGCTCCACTCTTGATCGAGTGGATGAAGATATAGTCCGATCCTCGCAGTAATGCGAGACAAATACGACAGCGATGTCGGCTCATCTTATCCTGGTGGTGGAGAAGCTACCAAGGGTATGGCTGTTCGCCATTTAAAAAGATACGTGAGCTGGGTTCAAACCGTCGTGAGACAGGTTGGTTTCCTATCTTCTGCAGCCGTTCGAATATTGAGAAGATTTGCTCCTAGTACGAGAGGACCGGAGTGAACTGACCTCTGGTGTATGGGCTCTGGCGCCAGCCGGATCGCCCAGTAGCTATGTCGGGAATGGATAAGTTCTGAAAGCATCTAAGAACGAAGCCAACTTCAAGATAAGTATTCGTAGGGGAGTTGCACAAAGGTTTTTTGTAAAAGAAAAAATAGATTTTTGCGTGAGGCGAAGTGATGGAGTACGAGTCTTACACAAGTAAGGGGAGTACGAATCACGAGCCGTAACCAAAAATATAATTTTTCTTCAAGAAAGTTTTGTGCAGCTCCCCGCAAGGGTCGTAAGAGATTATTACGTTGATAGGAGCTAGATGTACGCACAGTAATGTGTTCAGTCAAGGCTTACTAATTACCCGAATCCTATTAGGAAACATGATTATCACAGATATCATGTCCGAACAAAGCGCAAGCTTTGCGAGGAAATTGTGTTGTTTCTTTCATGTCGTGTGTGGAGGTTGTATAATTTGATATGAATTTATTCATCGCTTAAAGTATTCCCTCCACACACGACATGAAAAGTTCTTTCATGTCGTAATTTTCGAAAGAGAATTACAAAAAGTAGATGATATATGATGGGGCTGTAGCTCAGTTGGCAGAGCGAGGGACTCTTAATCCTAAGGTCGCTGGTTCGAATCCAGTCTGCCCCACCATATATCTTCTTGAAGTTTTCGAGCTTTTTGTTCTCCTGATTTGGCTTTGGGGTCACACCTCTTCCCATTTCGAACAGAGAAGTTAAGCCCAACAGCAGCGATGATACTGACATTGTCGGGAAAGTAGCTTGTCGGGAGAACAAAGGACTCGAAAATAGTAATTAGCCACTAGGGTATAGCCACTAGTGGAATACAAATGCAAAAACACCCACTTAGGGTGTTTTTTGTATTGTATTTCCTCCTAACCCCTAACTTCTAACGCATAACTGTATTTCCTCTCGACTCTCGTCTATCTTTATAGTAGTATCATTATATGCAAATAACCACTACAACAAAATTAATTAAGGGAGCAGTTCATATTTCTTTTACTCGCAGTACAGACACAGTTCAAATTAATCTGTCAGGTAATACTCCAATAATTATTATTGGCATAAAAGATAATCCAACAAAGTTCACATTACCACTTATAATTCGTAAAATTGCTCGCACAGCAAAAAGTACAGATGCTACAGTATTTTCTGTAGATATTACAGAATGGTTGCCACTTTCAAAAAACATAATTAGTGAAGAAAAGTTTGTTGAGCAATTTGCATATGAGCTTGCAAATGCAAGTTATGATTTTGAAAAATATAAAAAGGAAATTAAAAAGCAAACGCTAAATATTATTACTCATAATAAAAAAGAAGTTGAAGCAATCGCAAGTGGGCTTCTTATAGCTTCAGAATTAAATTCTGCGCGTGAACTTGTAAACACCCCAGGGACACATTTATCACCAGAGGATTTAGCAAAGCACACAATAAAATCTGCAAAAGGAATTGCAAATGTTAAAGTTGAGATTTTGGATAGTAAAAAAATGGCATCATTAAACATGAATGCAATTCTTGCTGTTGGGGAAAGTTCACCGAACAAACCAAAGTTTATTATTATGGAATATAAAGGTGGAAAAAATAAAAATGAAAAGCCAATAGTCTTTGTTGGTAAAGGAGTTACTTTTGACACGGGTGGAAGCAATTTGAAACCGGGGGATCACATGAATGGAATGCACATGGATATGGAAGGAGGAGCAGTTGCTATACATACACTTTTAGCACTTGCGAAATTAAAAATAAAGAAAAATATTATTACTCTTGTGCCAGCTGTTGAAAACAGAGTAACAGGAGACAGTTATTTGCCAGGAGATGTGATAGTTGGAATGAGCGGTAAGGTAATCGAAGTTTTAAATACAGACGCCGAAGGGCGAGTTATTTTATCTGACGCGCTTACTTATGCCAAAAAATATAATGGGGATGTGGTAATTGATTTAGCCACGTTAACAGGCGCTGCTGTTGTTGCTTTGGGTTCTCGGTCATCAGCCGTGTTTTCAAATAGCGATAAACTTGCAAATGAATTAAAAGTTATTGGTGAAGAGACAAAAAATTTAATGTGGCCAATGCCGTTATATGATGAATATAAAGAAGATATAAAAGGAGATTTAGGTGGAGTAACAAATTCTCATAATAAATTTAAGCGTGATGGTGGTGCCATAACTGGTGCTAAGTTTCTAGAGCATTTCGTAGATGGTTACACTTGGGCCCATATTGACATTGCTCCACGCATGGAAAGTATCTCAGGGGACAATTTAGCTATTGGCGCAACCGGCGAGCCACTCTATGCTCTGGTAAATTTTGTAAAGAATCAGAAATAATTGAAATGGATGGGTTTGTTCGCATTTCCCACTCCTAACCTCTAACTACTAACTCCTAACTATTCGTGTGCTAAACTACCATTATATGGATTGGGCAACAAAACGCAAAATTATATATGGGGTAGCGGCTATTTTGGTAGTACTCTCTTTTGTGGCATATCAAACAAGGACAATTTTTTTCCCAGAGCCAACGTGTTTTGATAAAAAACAAAATGGTTATGAGTCAGGTATTGATTGCGGTGGCACATGTTTACTCCGCTGTAATTTAGATATCTCTTTAGTTTCAGTTGATTGGGCAAGAGCAATTAGAATTTCTGGTAATACTTACGATTTTATTTCAATGCTTTCAAATAAAAATATAAATAGCGCCCCGGTATCCCTAACTTACACTTTCATTGCTTTAAATAAAAATGGAGAAATTATAAAAACAGTAACAGGGGAGACAATTGTATTAGTGTCTAGCAGTTTCCCAGTCATAAAACAAAGTGTTTCTTTATCAGAAGCTCCAGCAAAACTGTTGCTTAAATTAAAACAAGAACCCTATTATGCAACTTTGGAAAATCCAAAAACACAGTCCATCCGTGTAACTAATTTTAGTTATGAGCCTGGTAACATTTCTCGTATTTATGTGGATATTAAAAATACAACTAGAAATGTTTATCTAAAATTACCTATTAGAATGGTTGCTTACGACGAACATAATAATGCAATTGCTGTTGGTGAAAATATTTTACCTTCACTTGATAAAGAAGAGCAAAAGCAAGTTGTTTTCGTTTGGCATTCTCCGCTATCTGCCACTCCAATAAAAGTCAGAGCCTATCCGATTATTAGCCCATTCTCCTTTTCTTATTAATTTATGAAAAGTGTTGTAACTTCTTGGTTAAATAAATACGACATAACAATGATTGTAGCTGTGTTCTGTATTTTTTTAGCAGGATTAGTTACTATGAGTTCTTTCCAAACACAAGATAGTTATTTTTGGAAGCAAAGTCTTTGGATTGTGATTTCTATTTTTGTTTATTTTTTTGCATCAAGAATAGAATATAGATTTTTAAGAAGCACAACAATAGTTGTTAGTATTTATGGAGTTTTGTTATCCATTCTTACTTTACTTTTTATTTTAGGACATATTTCAAAGGGTGCGCAAAGTTGGTTTAACTTAGGAGGACTTTCATTTCAACCAAGTGATTTAATGAAACTTGGTTTGATAATTTTGTTAGCCAAATATTTTTCACGTAGACATATTGAAATAGCCAATATAAGACACGTTATTGTTTCTGGTGTATACGCTGCGATACCTTTTTTACTTATTGTTCTTCAGCCAGATTTAGGTTCAGCTCTTGTCATTGGTTCAATATGGCTTGGTATGGTTTTAGTTTCCGGTATTTCAAAGAAGCATTTACTCGCCGTTATTCTTATTGCTTTTGTTACCTTTTCTCTGGCGTGGAAATTAGTTTTTAAACCATATCAAAAAGCCCGCATCATGAATTTTATTTATCCGCTTCAAGATATTCGTGGCACTGGATACAATGCGTATCAGTCAACTATCGCCGTTGGTTCAGGTGGTTTACTTGGTAAAGGTATTGGATATGGCACACAATCTAGACTTAACTTTTTACCAGAATATAAAACAGATTTTATTTTTGCAGCTTTTGCAGAGGAGTGGGGATTTGTAGGATCGATATTACTTCTTTTATTTTATTGTATTATTTTATATAAATTATCTCGCTTTGCATTATTAGCTGAAAGTAATTTCGAAGCTTTGTTTACTTATGGTGTTATGATTTGGTTTTGTACACATATTGCTATTAGTGTAGGAATGAATATTGGTATAATGCCAGTTACGGGTATTCCACTTCCGCTAATGAGTTATGGTGGGTCGCATCTACTGGCTGAGAGCTTAGCGTTGGGGATGTGTGTGGGGATGTATGGGTATGCTAGGTCCGGTCATAAGCACCATCTTGCCAACGAATTTGTCGGATTGGAGTAAATTTATTCCATCTGCTTTGTTGGGCGTGTTTTTTGTTCCCGCAATGTACTATCTCGTACATTTTGGTCACAAAAAACACGCCCGCCTCGCATCTGAAACAAATTTACTCCAATCCGAGATACATATATCTTGGTCAAAAAAATCTTTCGTACCTCGCATTCATCTCAATTTTCTTCTAATCCAAAACGCAACCTCGTACCTGTGTCATTCCCGCGGAGGCGGGAACCTGCCTCGGCCGGCCGGCGGGTCCAGTGTCTTTAGCTAAAATAATACGGTATTTCCTTGAAAAACTCTTATGCCTGCACTCGGACTAAATATAAAAGAGTACTTTTCTATTTAGCTTCTCGCTAGCCAAAATAAAGGTTCCTCGCAGCAAGCAGGCGGGGTATTAGAGGAACTCGCTTCGCTCGTACTAACGCGTAGCAAGCTACGCGGTATTTGAACCTTTTTATGTCGTCGCTCGGACTAAATATAAAAGATTACTTTTCTATTTAGCTCCTCGCTAGACAAAATAAAAACTGGAAACTTGAAACTTCTCTACTCCTAACTCCTAACTCCTAACGACCATTTAAATATATTTTCTTTGTTGCTGTAAACATAAAATTTGGTGAAAACTTAATTCTACCTGGGCGATTTGTTTCATCAACTATGGGTAATTTTTTAAGCATTGAAAAAAGTGCTTCCTTAAAGACTTTTTCATTATCGCAGTCAATAAGTTTTGTATACGGGTCATCAAAAAGTACCTCAGGTATTCCCCCAACATTACTTGCTATGATTGGTAATTTACTAAAGAGTGCTTCTATCGCAACATATCCAAGAGCCTCTGTTCGAGAGGGGAATAAGAAAAGGTCAAAACTATTTAAATATAAAGATGCATTTTCTATAAATCCATGAAATATTACTCTATCTTTTATTCCTAGTTGCTCAGCCAGTTTTTCAAGATATTCTTTTTTTTCACCAGTACCCAATAGATGATATGTCCATGGTAAATGTTTGCACTTAGCAAGTGATATTAATGCTCTGTCTAATCCTTTATTTGTGTGAAGTTCTCCAGCAGAAACAATATGAGTACCAGGTATTTTTTCAATAGAAAATTTTTCAAAAAATAATCCTGTCTCGTAAAGTTTTGGATTTTCTATTCCAGTGTAAACACAAGTCATTTTTTTTGAAATAAATTTTGGAGCCCTTAATGTATTAAGTACGCTTTGGGAAACCGTAATTGTTTTATGAGTTAAGAAAACTGTAAACATTCCAAGCATTCTAAAAATCCATTTCTGATATAGAGGGCGCTTTTCATTAAATGGCCAACCATGGGCAGTGAATATTATTTTTTTAACTCCACAAATTCTACCAATGAAAGCACCAAAAAGCCCCATTTTAGAACTATTAAGATGTAATATATCGGGCTTTTCTTTTTTGATAATAACAAAAAGTCTATAGAGTGCTTTTGTATCATTCCAAATGCCAACGTCTCTTTTAAGTTCAGGCATTGATATGGTGTGAATATCCATATCTTTAAGCTTTCTAACTAAGTCGTCATTCCCACCTGCAAGCACAGAGATCACGAAGGTATTATCATTTTTAAAATGTTTCGCCATGTCGTAAACATAACGTCCAGCCCCGCCCCAGTTTGACTTAGTGATTGCAAATAAAAGTTTTACTGGCTTTTGTTCCATATCGTGATATATTGCTTAGTATACCATGACAAAAATTCAAAATAAGATTTATCAGTTTATCCTTTTTTTAGGAGATAGTTTGTTTTTTATAGCAAGTTTATATACAGCTTATGCCTTGAGAAATAAGGACTTTTATCCTTCTTTTGGTGATATTAGTATTTTAATTTATGCTTTTTCTCCGATATTTGCTGTTGTAGTTTTATCATATTTTATTGCAACTTTATACGAAGTACCATCATTAATGACAACTATGGCGAGAGCCAAAATGATACTTCGCTTACACCTAGTTGCTCTTGTCTTTGGGCTTGGTATTTTTTATATATTCCCAGTCTTTGGTATTACGCCAAAAGTTATTCTTATTTTGCAGATGATTGCTTATACAATTTTCCAAATATTTTGGAGAGTTTTCATGTCTCATCGTATTCGTACAAATAAAAAAAGAAAAGCTCTTCTTGTTGGACAAGGACAACTTTTCTCTGAGCTTAAGTCAGCCGTTAATGATAATCCGCAGTCATCTATTGTTTTTGCAGAACACATAGAAGTACACTCACCACTATTGGTTGATACATCTCTCGAATCTCTAAGAACAGTTCTTAAAGAAAATGATATCTCACTTCTTGTTGTTGATGTTAGAAATGAAAAAGTAATTCCGCTACTTCCTTATTTTTATAATTTAGTAGATGATGGTGTTAGGATTTATGATGTTTATAAAATGTATGAAGATGTTTATAGGAGAACACCACTTTCCTCGATTGGTTATTTTTGGTTTTTTGAACACGTAACATTAGATATGCGTATTTATGAAATATTTAAACGGGTAGTAGATATTTTAGTATCAGCAATTGTTCTATTCTTATATTTATTTATTTTACCTTTTATTTATTTAGCTATTAAATTAGATGATAAAGGCCCGCTCCTAAGTATTCAAAAGCGTTTTGGTAAAGGTGGAAATATAATTGATATTTATAAAATTCGAACCATGAGTTTTACCGATGAGGGGGATTGGGTTCTTCAAAATAAAACTAATAAAGTTACGCGAGTCGGTAAATTTTTACGAAAGACTAGATTGGATGAATTTCCACAACTCTTAAATGTTCTTTTGGGTGAAGTTTCTTTGGTTGGGCCTCGTTCTGATATTTTGGCAAATGGAAAAAAACTCTCAAATGAAATTCCATTCTATACTATGCGTTATACAATACTTCCTGGGTTGTCAGGTTGGGCACAAGTCAATCAAGAGTTGCCACCTAATTCTATTGAAGAAACAAAATTAAGACTGCAATATGATTTATTTTATGTAAAAAATAGGTCTATTTTGCTTGATGTTGTTATTATGGTTAGAACTATTCGAGTATTACTTATGCGAAGCGGGATTTAGTGTTTTGCCTTTGAATCTATCTTAGGATTGATTCCCTTGAGTTTGCTGTGGTATTTGTGTCATCCTCGCGAATGCGGGGATCCAGGGTTGTAGCTGTATTTGTATTACTCATAATTTGGGTTAATAAACATTTAGTGT
>DOZK01000032.1:7484-26300 GCA_003518045.1 Candidatus Nomurabacteria bacterium | reverse complement strand
ATTATTTTGTATTAGACCTATTTGTGCCATTCCAGCGGAAGCTGATAATTGATAAACAAAATTATGTCCGTATTCTATGCCCTTTTGAATATTGGATATTTCTTCATTAAATATTTATAAGCCTGCGTGTATCTTACTACTCACTACCTACTACTTACTACCTACTCAATTTAAGACACTGGACCCGCCTTGACGGCGAGGCAGGTTCCCGCCTTCGCGAGAATGACATGCCTATTGAGTTACATAATTCGCAGTGATCTTATCTTATCCCACTATCGCAAGAAATATTCACTTCACTAATTTTCTTTGGTTCAACAGTTACGTTTTCTGTATTACATCTTGGGAGAGGACTGCCACCAACCGGTTGCACAGCATAGTTCCCTGGTGGAAGCATTATTTTATACTGACCATCTTTATCTGTCTCCACTGTTGCAAATGGCGAACTTTTTGGACTACCTACCGCAATTATTTGCACTGTTGTTTGATATGATTTATCAGCGCACGCAGGGTCTGGTGGATTTCTCATCACTGGACAAGTTGGACCAAGTGAAACTACCCCACTTATCCCAGAATCATACGGCAGAATTGTCGCAGGCGGGACAGTAGCAGGTTTATCAATATTTTTAAATATAATTGGTATCTCAAGAGCATTATCATTTTGTGGAAGCCCTGATGGATTATCTTTTTTCAATATCAAGGCCCCATTATTTTTATACGTTGGATTTTTAAATGTAAGAGTGGCTGTGAAAGGTACAAAATCTGTCGTCATCCAATCTCCTTTAGCAGTTGCAACACCTTGTGCAATTATTAATCCATCCCAATCAGTCAAAACTACAGGAAATGAAGCTTCGAAAAACCAATTACCTCTGGCCTCTCCTTCTATAATTAGAGGGCTGCTAATAATTTGATTTGGTCTAGGTGTGCTGACACGAATAAGATTTGTTATATCCAATTCATTCCCGATATTTTCTGTAAAAGTTTGCTCCCCCGATCGACACTGGCGAGGATAACTTTCCATAATAGGATTCCCTTCCGCCACACACTCTTTGAAATTAGTTACAATCTTAATTGGGGTAACTTCTTTTTTCTGAATCTCAAACCACACCCCCGCCCCCACAAGAGCTATTACTATAACTGGTACAAATATATGTGTAAGTTTTCTCATATATACATAATACTCCTCCTGCAGGAAAATAATACCCTTGAAATACCTAGCAAAAAACTCTTTTGTCGTCGCTCGGACTAAGTATAAAAGATTACTTTTCTACTTCGCTCCTCGGTTGTCATTCCAACGAAAGTTGGAATCCAATGTCTGGTATTGGTATTTTCATTAAAAATTAAAAACTAGAAATTAAAAATTAAAACATAGTATACTATTAAAATGAATGATGAAGTAAACAAACCCCCTTCCTACACAGAACTTTGGGCAGAAAAGAACTTAGCAAAACTTTATAAAGCATTTAGAGCCGTTCTTGAAAAAGGTGAGGCCGAACTTTCAATAAAAATTGCTGAAGGTATTGAAAGAGGCGCTCAATTACCACAAATAGTAAATATGCTAGACGTTGGTGCTGGCGGTGGAGAGTCGACTCTTCGTATTGTAAAAGTATTATCAGAAAAACATAATATTGTTTATCATGGTGTAGACGTATCCGCGGAACAAAGAGCTGCCTTCCTTTTAAGAGCATTAACATTACCAAAAAATGTTGATATTAATTCATATCAAATAACTTCTTGGGAGAATTTTACTCCGGAGAAATATGATCTTATTATTGCCTATCACTCTTGGTATGGTATCACCGGTGATGATTCAATTCTCAAATTACGAGACTCACTCACTGAAAATGGGTCAGCTTATGTTCTTTTAAGCCTTGATAAAAATCTCACAAATCTAGCAACACAACAAAATGGAGAAAAAACTTACGGGGCGGACGATTTTAAAAATGATTTAAATAGGCTTGGAATAACTTTTGAAGAAGAAGAATTTTCTGATGCAAATTTAAACAGAAATTCTTTTATAAATGATGGCAAATTAACCCAAGTAGGTAAAGACTATCTAGCATATTTGTATCGCCGTCCTATTGATGAGGATTTGGAAAAATCTATAATCCCATGGCTAAGCACTCTCCGTGATGAAGCTTTCTCAGCGCCGGGCGCAATGATAAAAATTACAAACTCGCCATCTCCCACAGCATCATAAAGAATTGCTTATAATCTTCAGCAATTTTATCAGAATAAATTGTATAAATACTAATAGGTTCAACATTTCCATAAAATGAAATTCTCCCATCTGAAATACCCATACTCATAGACCTAAGATTTAGTTTTTTTAAAGTCCTTCTTTCAAAATGATAAGAAATAGAGTCATATATCTCTGGAGCCTCTTCTCCACCAAGATAATAAGTCTTTATATTTCTATCTTTTAGATTTTTAGAATACTCATCTTGAATATCTTTTGTTATAGATAAATACTTATCTGACTTAACTCCAATAATATACTGACTAGAATCACGCGGGATATTAAGCGATTTTTGTAATTCATAATTTCTGAAAGCCTGTTCGCCTATCAACACTTCAAAGTCCTGCTCATTCCCTATTTTAGATACCTTTTGTAATTCTTGTGCCAAATCTTCTGCAAGAACCATTTTTCTACGAATAGAATGTTCAAGCCTGTGTGGTGGTCTTGCTTTATATTTTGAAATTTTACCTTCTTTTATTTCCTCAACAATTCCAGCCTCAACTAGTAGTGGTAATGTTATATAAACCTGCTGTCTATGCATACTAATTCCTACAGCAATTTTTGAAACCCCAGTTTCTGTACCTTTTTCCAACAAATACACATAAATTAATGCTTCTGCTTTAGAAAAGCCCAAATCTGCAAGCTTTTCTATATATGGATTTTCTACTTCTTTTTTACTAAGTTCTTTTGTTGTCATATTTTAGTTGTCAAAATTATATTTGTCAGTATATCATAAAACTTTTATTTTATAAGCAAATTTGTAATTAAAAAGTGTCAATTTTATCATTGACAAGTAGTGTTTAAAATGGTATAATATTGTCAGCAAGTTAAGGAAGCAAACTAGAGGTAATAACCGAAGGCAACCTAAACTAAGTACTTTGATTGGAGATAATCATGGCAAGAAAATATGTTTTAGTGGAAAATGATATCTACGGAAACTGCAAAATTCTTGCAGTCAGTGACACACCTATGACTTACATAGGTGGAATCAATTCTGGGTCAGGTAATAATATCCTTTGGCTTTTACTGGATGAAGAATTTTTCGCATACACAATGAGATCTACAAGACCTGTCCACGAATGGAAGTGGCAAATCAGGCGCACGAACAATTGTGATGAATTCAGAAAGGATATGTTTCTGTGCGTTCCGTTAAAGAAACTTATCACTGATGCATGGAATTACGAATGCGCTGCCCTTGAAATTAGCCCATAGAAAATAGGACTCAACTGGGCGATTGAAAAACATCGCCCACTTTATCAAGTTCTCAAAATGGTTTGAGGATTTGTAAAGTTTGTTCTTTTAAATTAGGGGAATTAAAATGTTTGATATCATGTTTTCTATCACATTGTGTTTTGTTAGTCTATATGTAATAGACGAAATACAAAACAAAAGGACTAATACAGTCCTCGTACGTACTATTGATTGTGTAGCATCCTTAACCTTTATGGTTGGAGTGCTCTACATGGTCTACTTCGCAAGCTCTGGTTATGTTAGTGTGTTTAACTAACATAAGCAAACCGCACAATAAAATGTGCGGTTTTTCTTTTATCTTTCATTTGCTTTCTGTAATCTGTAATCTATTTTCCACCCTCTACTTCTTCGAAATAATATTCAAAATAAGTTTAATAATTTTATCTTTATCATTCGGATCACTCTCCGCTACAAGCACAGTTATCGCAGTAAGGGCGGAAGGTGTCAGTCTTTTTATATCAAGCATTTTTGTTTCTTTCAAAAACCAAACAAAAGCAAAAGCACCTGACCTTTTATTACCATCAGTAAATGGATGATTCTTCACCATAAAATATAAAAGATGTGCCGCCTTTTCTTCTACTGTTGGATAAACTTCCTGTCCACCAAACGACTGCATTACATTTCCAACAATTCCTGAAATGGAACCTTTGTGTCTTTCATTTCCAAATACATCTGTCGCTTCACCTTTTTCAATCAGAACGTCTCGAAGTTCTACCAAATTTTTCGATATTTTCTCTGCAGTAAAATTAACTTTCTTTTTTGTGAGCTTTGTGGCTGGTAAAAGTTCTCTGTCATAAGCATCAAGTGAAAGCCAAGTATCGGCGAATAATGAAATAAGTTCTACTGCATCCTTTGCCTCCACTGCCGAGCCAGTCGGTAAAAGTTTTTTGACATCATCAACCACACTCAAAAATTGAGTATAATTCTTTGCAATTCTTTTCTTATCCACGACAAAACCATCAACAATATAATTGCGCAAAGTCTTCGTCGCCCACTTTCTAAATTCAATAGCTATTTTTGAATTTGTCCTATACCCAACTCCCAGAATAACATCGAGGGAATAAAGGATTATTGGCTTATCAGAAATTGCATTATGCATTTTTTGCATATTGCTTTTTTCTTCAATTTCACCGTCTTTAAATATATTCTTTATGTGACGTGATACCACGGATTGGTCAACACTAAAAATATTTACGATCTCCGCTTGTGTAGCCCACACGGTCTCATGACTAACATCCCCACGTAGCTCAATGGCTCCTGACTTAGCCTGATAAATGACAACATTATTTTTAATTTGTGCTTTTATATTATTTGTTTTTGTAATAACTTTTTTCTTCATCTTTTGATTCTAGCACTTCCATTTTTCTAATTCTATAGAACAAAAAGTTAATAACTTTTCTGCTTTCTTGTACGCAGACAGATAATCGATAAGCGATGGATGATGATTAAAAAAATATTTAACTACATACATTCGCCGTCTATCAGTTGAGGAGAGAGATTTATACAGAGCGGATTTTGGATGGTGTTTACACCACCCAAAATCCGCTCCTACCCATCTGCGTACAAGAAAACACAATAATACACCCAAAACGTCTGTCATCCCCATGAAAATGGGGATCCAGTGTCCTTAGTTGTACATGTTACGAATCTAAACTCTATCAACTCACAATAATTTTAAAAAATTATGAACTGAATGGAGTGCTCAAATTTCGACCAAGAAACTCGAGCATCAACCAACCATTTAAACACAGTGCATTATTTTTCTCGCGCACATAAACGAGATCTTTTTGATTCTATAGCAAGGTTCAAAAAGAAAAACCTTGGAGGTTGTGGATGTTACTCCACCACCTCAACGAATTCATCGCCGTCATCGGCGACGAAAGGAGGTGAAATTTCACCCCCTTCCATCGGGGAGACGGATGCCTCCCCGAAAATTTCCGGCCGGTGCTCGGCCGGAAATTGGGGGTGGAAATCCGCCCCCCTCTTCGGTTTGAGCGACCACGCGTTAGCGTGGTCGCTTTGACCCTCCTCAATCACCACCTCCTGGCGCAGTCGCGCAAGGAGTCTGAACCCCGCGACGGCCGCGTTGGCCGTCGCAAAATTTGAGTTTGAATTTCCCTTCAGTTTCCGGAGCGTCGGCTCCGGAACATAAGTAAGGGAGAATGATTCCCCCTTCTTGTTTGTCAGGGGGCGCAGAGCGTCCCCTTTCTGTTTGTTGGTTACGGGGTCGACGACCCCGTAACCCAACCCCAACCCGCCGGCCAGTACAAACTGGCCGGCATAATACTCTGGAGCAATCGCCCCAGAGAATCCACAGGAGCTCTGGGCGCTGTATGCGCCCAGAGTCAAAACGGGGAACCCGAGTTCCCCGTCTGGGAAATCCTTAAGGGGGCCAATTTCGGCCCCCTTCCGGATCACCAGCCGCCCGGAGGGCAGCTGCGTGACAGAGGCCGTGAAGGCCTCCATCACGCGTGACCGAAGGTCAATCACCAATACTGTAGAAACTTCAATCATTTTTATCTCCATAACCCCAGAACACCCTGAGGAACAGTTGCGACGATAGTCGCGATTTTTAAACTCAATCAACTCACAATTAAAATTATGAGTTGAAAAAAGTGCTCAAATTTCGACCAAGAAAATTGAGCATTTTAACCAACCGATGTAGTCTCACTGTGTGATAGCTCACACAATCCCTACTCAAGCGCTCTGGATATAATCCTCGCGCAAGCTCACACTGAGCCTGTCCTGGTTTACGCCAGTACGGTAACACTCCAGTCCATCCTTCCTTACGGAAGGAGAAAAAAACCAACGTACAGGAGCATGAGGAAAAGTCCCCCACCCCCGACGCTAATTGTTATGACATGGAGACGATAGACCAAAGCCCTCGTCTCTTCTGCCATCTGGAGTTGCTGATCTTCCGCGGCCAGCTGTAAAAACAGCGAAGCCACAAGAAGACCCGCACAAACCAAAAATAACATTTGGTCTCCTCTTGCCACAGCTTTTACAACGAGCTCTCGTTGCTACTTGTCTGTAACAAAAAAATTGCTCTTATTTAGACTCGCGGAAGCAATCTCGCGAGATAGTTTTCAGCGACCAACACAAATATTATTTGCATCAGCCACCCAGCACTTATTTTCATTATTTAATTCTTCCATGCTCCTAAAATAATATCACCACATTTTCTAGATAACAGGGAAAATAAGTGCTGGGTGGCTACAAAACATACTCTCCTCAGAATTTGTTTTGCAGTACCACTTTTGTTTTAGAAATTTACGTAATAAACCCCTAAAACTTCTCATACATTTCACTTATTACCAGCCTGTATACACAGTGCAGTACTTCATCATTACTTTGTATCTCTTATTCTATTGTCAAAATAACTCTACTCCTTTACGTCTCTCCTCTAAACTCGTAAGGATGTTTATAAGCTCAGGGACTGGTTAGATCCATCTAAGCTCATCAGACATCATTAAGAATGAATGCTGGTGCAGGTATTTGTCAGAGCTTTCGCCCCCGTAGGACCAATCTTTACTTCTGTGCCATTTGCGGGCTACATTTTCGAGACATCCTAACCTTGCGTGCAAATCAGTGTTGAATTAAATATCTAGAATCCATTCACTCTCTCCTCTTGCTGGTTTTGTTAGCTTTCCGGTTGCTCTTTGATATTTAAATCAATTAGAGTGAAGTTCAGATATTTACCTCAAACTGCTTTTTTAAAGAACCTTACGATTACTAAGCCTTTTGCTTTTGTCATCGTTATATGAACATTATATCAGCTATTTCATAACTTGTCAATAGCTTATGATTGATTACTTATCAAAAATACACAAATTGTGTTATATAATAAGGATTATTTGGTTTAATTTTATTAAAATTAAGTTGTCAAATTTTCATGACACCTAGTGTTTTAAATACCTAAGTTGTCACAAACTTGTGAATTAACATAAAAAACTATGTTATGCTATATCTATGCATATAGAACATCTCATAAACGCTGGACTTACGGAAAGTGAAGCAATTATTTATGATTACTTATTAAAAAATGGTGAATCTTCTGCTGGTGAAATAATCAAGCAGACAGATCTTAAGCGTGGTAATACCTACAATGTCCTCGACTCGCTTGTGGGTAAGGGTATTGTCGCCTTTCAAGAGAAAAACAAAGTCTCTCACTTCAGAATTGAAAATCCTCGTGCGCTTCTTGAATATATTGAGCGCGATAGGCAATCCATAGACAATAAAAAGTCCGCAATCGAAAGTATTCTTCCTTCTCTCATCTCGCATTATCAATTAAACACCAATAAACCTGTTGTAACTTACTATGAAGGGAGGGAGGGCTTTGCTTATATATTAAATGACACACTAACTTCAAAGACCGAGGTTCTTCAATACGCAGATATTGAAATTATTGAAACTCGTTTCAAGAAAGAAAGTGACGACCACGTAAAAAAGCGAGGGGATTTACATATTGAAAAGAAATTACTCATTACAGATTCCCCTTTCACAAGAAATCTGTACAATACTCTTAAAGAAGAAGCCACCAGCCATGTACGAGTTATAAAGCCAAGCGATAAACCATTTAATGTCGTCATGTTTATATATGATAATAAAATCTCATACCTTACTTTAGTAGAAAACAAAACCCTGGGAGTTATAATAGAGGACACCAATATTTATGAAATGCATAAACACATATTCATGTGTTTATATGATAAAGCTATTCAACTAACGATTCCTCAGTAATATCTTCACCTGTCGGTTTTATCTTTGGTTCTGGTTTTATAAAAGGCTCAAAAACTCCGTAATACATATCCCCAGTATTATTTCTAACAATTCTAGTAAGACATAATCCTTTTTCGAAATTATTTTTATACTTTTCAATGAGATCTTTTTGATTATGGGCAATCTCTATTACAACGTCATTCCTCCCAACTTTTTGCGGAGCAGTGAGCGACATAATTGCTTCCGGTGTAGCAGTTTTACCCCAATACATTTCATTTGAATGATGGTCTTGAATTATGTCTAATACTGGATCAGTGTTATCAATAAAAAATCGTGTAGCAACCCAGCCGGTATTAAGATATTTAGGAACAATGGTGTTAAGAGCTAAAACATCAGCAATTAAGGGTCTGGCTTCTGCTTCCCTCTTTATCACTTGATTAAGTATTGCATCTCCTATTTTATACCCGATAGTCTCTGGGTCGACGTTAAATGCAGAACCTTTAGCAAAGCCATGCTTATCATCTTGAAAAACTACAAACCCTTGTAATTTATTATTCCACTTGAACATATGAAATCTGGCCTTAGGGTTTTCTGCTGTCTCAGAAAAACTTTTTAAAATAAGTTCTTGATTTATAGCACTATTTGCTCCTTGATTCTTCTTATACATATCAAACATAAGCCCATAATCCTCACGAGATAGTGTCTCACCTGTATGAGTAACAAGCTCTGCATTCGCAATATCTTCCAAAGAGACAACAAAACCACTTTCTATTAGTGATTTGAAAGAAGAAGTAAAAAGAAGGGTTTGCGTATTGATTACACTCAACTTCTCAAGCGTCTTCACTTCTGAATATGAATCATCAGAAACTGCTTCAAGCACTGATGTTGCCTTCCCCAATAAAGAGCTTCGGACCTGTGCTCGCACATTGCTTAAATTTGTTTCTTTACCAAAAGTGTTTTCTAAAAAGAGATCTATTTGATTAATCTGATCAACAATTTGTGCTATTTTATCAAAAACCTGATGGGCAAGTTTAGGGTTTTTTTCTGAGAGATCATAAATTATTTTGCTTACAACCGAATTTTTTTCATAAGAAAGAAATGCTTTGATTCCACTCTCACCAAACTCTTTCGCAAACTTTTTTATTCTGTCTGATCTCCCTCCTCCACCGGCAAGTCCTTTATATAAAGAAACCTGGTCTTCCCAAGGGATTGTCGTAGAATAAATTCCTAACCGTAAGAGCTCATAGCGCATATTAAAAACAGCATCTGTATTAGATTCTTTATTGCTATAAGGAGTGAGCCGCATTTCTTTACCTCCAACAGTTACGACTGCCTGGCTCTTTGTTCCTGACTCCACTTTTTCTTGTTGTAATTTTTTACGTTCCTCTATCAGCTCAGTAGGTATTAAAGGAAAGGTGTACAAAAGATGGAGATCGTCGTTTAATCCAGATTTTTCAAATATTCCTCCAGTTTTATAATCAAGGACTCGGATTATGGAAGAGTCACGATCAATTTCTCTTTCTGTTCCCGAATACACATTTCTTCCTATATAATACTGGGCTGTTAATTTACCATCCTGAGTTGGAAGCATTACCTGAAAACTGGACCCTATTGGTTTCGAAAGATATGTATAATTGGTCTCCGTACTATACAGATTAAAATCACTCATATTTATAACACCTTTAGCAAGTAGGTTTGAAAAAAATCTTGGTATCACTGTTACAAGAGTAGAATCTACAGATGAGATATTTCTTTTTTGATCTCGTACCCTATCCATAAGGGATACAAGTATCCCCACATTTCCTTCAAGAGTAAATGGTTTTCCAGCTTTTTCTCCACTAGAATAAACAAGCTTTCCCTCCTTATTTCGTTGGACACCAATATCATTTAAAGCACGAGCAAATAAAATTTCTGATCTATTGGTAACAGTACCATCTTCAAGGATAATGTCATCATTTATATCATTGCCATATTTTTTATTATTTAATGTGTTTTCTTTTCCTGAAAGGAGTTCTTCTAAAGATGCCGGTGGATTACTAATAGCTTGAACCTTATATTTAACATCCTTACCGATTAACTCCTTAAAAGAATCGAGTGAATTTATACCAGAGTTTTTAAGCGCCCCACATTTCAAAAGGGCCGAACCAATTACTTCAAAAGTTTTTCCATAATGATTGGAAAATATACCGCGAACAATATCTCTTATGGAAAATAATCTAAAAACTTTTTGATTAATCACAAACTGTCCTCCTGATTCAAAAACAAAAGTTCCTAAGGATTTATCATCTGCGTAGCTTTTAAGCAGCTTTGCCAATACTTTAATTTCTTCGTCATTCATATTAAATGACTCCAACTTATTAGTTAATTCTGGAGTAATTAACAAACTTTTCTTTCTAACAATAACTCTTTTAGAAAATTCAGTGTCATTTTCTTCGTTCGCAGCAACGCCACCTCTAATGTTTCGTAAAAAACCAACGGTTCCCTGTGTACTATCAACCGGAACTTCTTGTAGGGATGTAATTGATGGCGACTGATGAATTTCTAGATTAGATTTCATATTAATAATTATAACGTACTTTTAAATATTCACCTTGAATCTTTAATTTTTATCTCCCTTATCCTCAATCTCAACTCTGTCTTTCCTCTAAATACGGATTTTAAGCTACATCTAACTACGTGATATTTTCTTATTTTTAAAAACCTTTAATTCTTTTTTACGTCTTGATCCAATGAGTTTTAAATCTTCTTCGGCTTTCAAGTTTTCTGGGCGTATATCACGAGACAAGAGTGTTTGACGAGTTGCTTTACTATTTTTAACGACTTCTTCAGTCATTTGATACTTTCCACGAATGTTTTTCTGTTTAATATTATGATCAGTCATCGCAAGTGCAAAGTCTTTTGCCTTAAGTTCAACATCAGTATCAAAATCAGCAAGCGCCCGAGTTGGCGGAATTCCTTTTTTCTTTTTTAAATCAACAACCGATAGACCTCCATATAAAGCTTCTATGTGTTTATTTTTAAACGTTCCAAATTCAACTGGCAACCGAATACCACGCTCATATACAGTGGATTGAATTTTCTTTTCGGTTTCTTTAAGTTTTGATCTTGATACAAGTCTTTTACTTTCATTTTCTCTTTGTTCAAGCAATTCTTGTTTACGTGTTTGCACTGCAAAGTATGTTTGAGCTAATGCAATCTGCACTTTTCGTTGGTCGCCATTTTGCGCAACCAAATAACAAGCATAACGAGTAAGCAAAATATCATCTACGCGACGTTGCGCACCAGACCCTGTCAATACCATTTTGTCGGCGCCGACAAAATGGTCAGTGATCGTTTGTCCTGAGGTTTTACAAGCTTCTTTTGCCTTTTCTATAACACCTACAAATTTTCTCCATTCCGTATATCCAAGAACAGCTATTAAATCTCTTGAAGACCAAAATTCAAGATTTTTGTTTTCTTGTCGAATGGATTCTAAATTATTTTGTACATACATAAGAGCTTTATCCATATTGTTAAGTTTATTATATCAATTTTTATAATATATACCTTTTGTTTATATATTAAGTTTAGTAGAACGTTTGTTCTAATACAATAGAACAAAAATATTTAACTGTGTATAACTCAAAACTTAATATTTGAATACTGATAAAAATATTTTTACTTAATCTCCCTTATCCTCAATCTCAACTCCGTCTTCCCTCTAAATACGGATTTTTCTAAATGAGCAAGAAGTGTATGAGGCCGTAGCGTAGCGGAGGTTCCGAGCGACGGCGAGGAATATAATTTTGCTTCTAAATCTTTTGGTGCAAAAAATATTATTGCTTTGACTTCACCCTTTGCTCGTGGGTATATCACTTCCAAGTGTTCCCCTTTCTTCCCAAACCATCTCACTGATTGTGGTGTTGCTTTAGAAAATGAAAATAATGGTTTATGATTTCCAACTCCGAACGGCGCAAGGATATTTATTGCATTATGTGTTACAAGATTAACATCATCTAATGTTAACTCTGTATCTGGTACTAACTTTTCACTGGCGATTTCTTTTTTCTCTACGTGCTTAATAGCTTCGTTAAGAGCGTCCGACAATTCCCCTATTCTATCTAATGCACAAGAAAATCCCCCCGCTTGTTCATGCCCACCTGAATGTGTAATCACACCAGGAAATAATTCTTGTACTCGTGCCATGAGTTCTACCACATGCACATCCCCTCTTGATCTACACGACCCCTTAACTGTACTCTTGTCATCTCCTTGTCCGTATACGAAAGTTGGCTTCCCTGTCTCATCAATAATCTTCTGTGCAATTAATCCAAGCACTCCAGGACCCCATGATAAATCCCCTACCGCAACCACATCATTTTTATAAACATGATGATCAAAAGAAATGGTACCCGTAATATCCTTCACACTTTCTTTTCTTTCCATATTTAAAGCTTCTAAATCTTCTACAAAACCTTGTGCTGTAACACTATTTTTCGCATATAACATATTATGTGCTTGTATTGGATCACCCATTCTCCCTGCCGCATTAATGCGTGGTGCAATAGTAAAAGCAATATCTTCTTCTGTTAAATGTTCTTTGGAAACTCCCTGCATGAGAAAAATCTGATTAAGCCCATGGCGTTTTGTCTGTCGTAAAACTTTCAAACCGAAATGTGCGAGCGCTCGATTTTCTTTTACAAGCGGAACCATGTCGGAGATAGTTGATATGCCAACCAAATCAAGCAACCACTTTTCATATCCTGTTGGAAGTTTTTCAACTGTTTGTAAAACAGATTGAAAAACTTCCCGTTCTTCGTTATTCGTTATTCGTTTTTCGTCTCCCCTTCTTGCTTCTTGCTTCATGCTTCCTGCTTCATGGAAATTATCCTGTGCAATTTTGTCGGCACGAAGTGTCGACAAAATTGCACACGATAATTTCCACGCCACAGCACATCCACACAACATATCATCATGATAATTGCACACATCCTGCTTAGAATTAATCACCGCCACCGCATCTGGAACTATCTGGACTAGTTTCAAGTTTTTAGTTTCAAGTTCCAAGTTAGATTTCCCTTTCCTGTTTGCCTCTTGCTTACTGCTTCCTACTTCTTCTGTAATCGGAAGGTGGTGATCCGTCACAATAACATCAATACCCTTACTCTTTGCATACGCAACCTCCTCAATATTTGTAATTGCCAAGTCAACCGTAATAATTAAACTCACACCTTTCTTTTTCAGCGCATCAATCGCATGATTATGTATTCCATACCCTTCATTATGTCTATGTGGCACATACATCTCTACTGGATATCCAATATCATCAAAAAATGTTCTCAGAAGAACACCGCCTGGTATTCCATCACAATCATAATCACTATACACAGCAATTTTCTCCTCATTTTTTATAGCCGTAATAATTCTTGCCACCGCCTTATCCATCCCATAAATATCAAATGGATTTCCAATATGTTTTTCATACGAAGGAAATAAAAAATCCTCGACTTCTTTCGCTTCTGTGATCCCCCTCTTCTCCAACAACAACCTCGTCAGCGGATGCAGTTTTTCAATATCAAAAGTATCTTTCATGTAGAGAGAGTATACCCCGAGATAGTTATTAGTTGGTAGTTATTAGTTTTTAGACTATTTCTTATACTCTTTTGAAACTTCCCAAGCACAATTAAACATATTCCTCATCATATCTGCAATACTTTTACTTTTAATCATAAATAATACAACCTCGCCCCCCTCGTCTAGGTTTTTCTTTGTATATTGCCCTGATTCAAAATATACATAGTCACCAAAAACCGTATACGTCGCTGAGTCATCAAACTTCTCCGAAAGAATTCTACTGTGTGAGGTCTTTCCACAATGCCCTATCGCCTCTTTATTATTTTTAATCACATCATGCCTATAAAGAACATTGGCTTTAATTTTATTCTTCTCTAACTGACTAACGAAATGTTTAAAAGTATATTCTACTTTAGAAGACAATGATGCCCCGCGTACTCCATACAAATATATTTCTTTATTCTCTCTTTCCATATGACGAAGATAATTCTTTACTCCCTCAATACCACTATATACAGCAATACTTTGCTCACTCATTGATGACTTAAACTGTTTCAAAAGCTCTGGCATAAGCGACTCAACCTTACTTCTTTTTTCTTCAACCATTTCTAATAACTTATTTGGGTCAACAGCAAAATATACATTTTCTTTATTACCAACTTCCTCATATACCAAACCTCTTTCGATTAATCTCTGCATACTATCGTACACATTTCTCCTGTGTACCCCAGATTTAAGTGCAATAGTGGCAACTGGAAGTCCACCAAACTTAACGAGTGTGATATAAATAAATGATTCATTCTTTGCGAGCCCAAGTTCACTTAAAATTTCTGAATACATAATTAAATATATAGTTATATTGATATGTGGTACATTGTATCACCATGTGGTGATATTTGCCACTCATTAATAAAGTTATATAGTTACAACCAATAGTTCTTTTCACTACTAACTCTTGGAGATTTAAAATGGAACAAGATACTCGTTTTTTAATTGACCTCTGGGTCGTGTTCATTGTCATGGGAGTCCTTTCGTTTTTTGCAATAGCTGGGACTATTGTACTTATACACAAAAAAATAACTGACTCTGTCAAAAGACAAGGTACCATCGTTACCAGAAAGAAAATCCTCGCTGGGGTGGCAACATTTATCACGGTTGCAGTCCCCGCGATTACTGGTTTTTATTTCAAGATGCCATTCACCGGAATCGTAACCATGGTCATAATTATTGCCCTTTGGGTAATCTTCTACGAAAAATATAGATTCTGAAATTAAAAAAGGAGAATGTTGTGAAATTATTTATTATTATCTTAATTGCTATTTTAGCTATAGGGCTTCTACTTTTTGGTATTCCAGGTTGTGAACCTACGGACTTTCAAAAAAGGAATGAGATAGCTAAACAGAAACTAATCAACCCTGTCATAGCTGAAGTTGCTACAAACATTGAAGGTTGCAAAGTTAGCTACGTGGACAGAGGTCAGGATACCAATAGTTTCTACCTTGCTAAATGTGAAGGTGCCTCAGCTACCACAACACAAAACTATCTCTATCATTACGGCAAAGGGAATACAATAGCAAAACGAAGAACAACTATTGAGCTAAGCGCCGAAATAGATTCTCTAACAAAAGAAAGAGAGGAAACAAAAAAACTTGAAAGTGCTTTATCAAAACTTTCGGAGGACGATAAAGAAATTCTTGGTTTAATAAAGAAAAAATAAACCAGGTTTATCTTGTGAAAAAAGTGACAGCCTCGTCTGTCACTTTTTTATATTTATAAAAGACAATTTTATAACTAATCCCCTTTTACTTTAAACTGTTTACGAATTTCTTTAACTTGCTCTTTGTTTTTATCTTCCATTTCTTGTTTACCTGCAACACCTAAAGCTTTTAATTCTTCAACAGAGAGTTTCATGAGTAACGTTGCCTGTTTATCCAAATATTCCTCAGTATTTTTTAGAGGATCTTCCAATACTTCATCAAACAAAGCATGAAGAACAAAACCAATCTTTGGCCCAGGCGTTTCTTGTGTAACGTCCATGATACGTTTCCCGTCGGTTTTTATCATCTTTAAACTTATCGGGTCCTTCAATGCTTGCTCAACCATAGATTGATACATTCTCAATCTATAAGGTTCTTCCTTTGGTCTTCCTGTTCCAACTCGATCACAGATACGTAAATCTATTAAATCCCAAATATTTTCCTTACCAACATTTGTAATCATTCGTCTGACCGCAGCCAAAGTTATTTGTTCAGGATCACTGAAAAACATATGCCAGCGCACAAACATTGAAACTTTTTCAATCATTTCCTTTGAAAACTTTAGTCTCTCCATAATGGAACGTGTAACGCGCCCACCAACTACATCATGCCCATAAAAAGTATATTCATTTTTTTCTTTTGAGTAACGTCTGGTCTCTGGCTTTGAAATATCATGAAAAATTGCAGAAAGTCTTACGTGCAAAGGCCATTTCTTGTCTGCAGAATGTTGAAGCGTACGTAGATTATGCTCCCAAACATCAAAACTGTGTGCTTGATTTTGTTCCACCCCTATTCCATTTAATAATTCTGGAATAACTTGCTCCAAAATACCAACATCTTTCATAATGACCAGACCCCGCATAGGAAAATCAGTCATTAAAAGCTTTATAAATTCATCTCTAACCCTTTCACGTGAAATGTTTTTTAAAAGATGAGCATTTTTCTCCAAGCTTTCACGTGTAACGGGATAAATATCGAAATCAAGCTGGCTCATAAACCTAACAGCTCTCATAAGTCTTAGTCCGTCTTCATTAAATCTTAAATCTGGATTTCCTACTGCTCTTATTAATTTGTCCTTTATGTCCTTTTGACCAAAGAATGGGTCAATAATTTCTCCGGTTATAGAATTGTAGGCAATAGCGTTACATGTGAAATCACGACGCTTTAAATCATCTTCGATATTATTACTCCAAGCTACCTCATCTGGATGGCGATTATCAGAATAAGTACTTTCTAAACGATATGGTGTAACTTCAACTATTTTTACTGTTTCATCACTACAGATTGGTAACCCCTCTTCTCCACAAGTAACTACTCCGACTGTTCCATATGTATTTTCATAAAAAGTCTTGGGAAATAAGGCTATTATTTGCTCTGGTGTCGCATTAGTTGTAACATCAAAATCTTTTGGCTTTATTCCCATTATTAAATCTCTCACGCAACCACCAACAAGAAAGGCTTCATGTCCCCCATTTTGAAGCACAGCAAGTACCATTGTTACTTCCTTTGGAATATTATTTATCAATGTTGTCTGTGTGTTTTTCATTGTTTATGATAGTATAACTCTATTATACAAGCTTCCATGGTGAAATGGATATCACAACGGTCTTCGGAACCGTCGTTCCAGGTTCGAGTCCTGGTGGAAGCACAAAAAGACGAGCAGAGCGAAGACTTTTTGTGCTTCCACAGCATCACGCCTGCGCGTGATGCGTCAGGACTCGAATGGTCGCAGTGATGTTTTGCTAGCAAGCAAAACCACGAGAGGCGGGCTGCGAACTTTTTGAGCGACGGCGAAAAAAGATTTGTAGCCGAATCCTGGTTGATTAATTCGAAAAGAAAAAGATATGTTTGGTGACCGAATCCTGGTGGAAGTATCTTAATTTGTGGCTGAATCCTGGTGGAGCTTCCTTATAAATCAAAGATTTTTTAGCATTCGTTGCGTGTGGAACTTTAAAAATAAGAGCGGCGTAGGAGACGTTACACTATCGAACACAAAATGATTACATTTTGTTTTAGAAACCCACGGTTTCTAACGTTCGTGAGTACACTCACTGTTTTCCTCCACGGGAAACTCCCGTTTCCCGACCCCTTCCCCGTTCGATTCTCCTACGCCGCACAATAAAAACTAATGTTTTTATTTGAATTCTGTGCGGCGTAGGAGAATCGAACTCCTGTCTCAACCTTGGCAAGGTCGTGTTCTACCACTAAACCAACACCGCATTAGCAATGATTGTAACATAATAGCTAAACCTTGAAAAGAAAAATTGTTAACTAAAAACTTACACAATACAAAAAACACAAATAAGAATTAATTTTTTGTAATCTCTCCCACCATCTTCTTCAAGATCTAAAGCATTAGCTATCCCCTGACTTTTCAAAACTGTGGATAAACCTGTGGGCAATGGGGATAAAAGACAGTAAAGTACGTATAGGGCATGTCGTATAGACATTGACCGTAATATCAAAATAGTCTTATAGAATAAGCATTCCTTACGAACTTTTGACTTTTTATAGTGAGCAATAGGACAAACGTTTCATGTGAAACAAAATTAAGTAATCCTTGAATTTAAATGGCTCAACACAATGAAATCGGTAAAATAGGGGAGAATATAACAAAAACGTTTCTTATGAAACATGGCTTTTCTGTTCTTGAGACTAATTACAGAACAAGATACGGGGAAATAGACATAATTGCTAGAAAAGACAGTAAAATGAGGTTTATCGAAGTGAAAAGTGTAAAAGTCAATAATTTATCAGAGACTGAGAACTTAGATGTTCAACCAGAAGATAATTTAACACGCGCTAAGTGGTCAAAGTTTGTAATCTCAGTAGAGACTTATTTAAAACATAAAAATATTCCTAAAGAAATAAAATGGCAAATAGATTTAGCTTGTGTGTATATAAATACTGAAACGAGGGAGGGGAGAGTTAAGTTAATTGAGAATATTCATAAAGAATAGGGGAAATTGTAATTTTAATGAGTATTTATTGCTGTTCGGAGAAAATTTTCAATTTTTAATTTTCAATTTTCAAAAAATACCATAAATACAAACCGTGCGGTTTTTCTAGAATATGCTAGAATACACTTTACGTTTCCAACAAAAATAGTTAAATAAAATATCGGAGTGTGCAAGTGTTAATAGCACGGCTAACATTAGCCATCTCTTATAAATAAACGGTTTGTTATAATAAAGTTATAGTTAAAAAAAATATCGGAGTGTGGTGTAACGGCTAACATGTCTGGTTTGGGACCAGATGACTCCGGGTTCGAATCCCGGCACTCCGACAGAATACAAAATA
>DOZK01000032.1:6802-7361 GCA_003518045.1 Candidatus Nomurabacteria bacterium | reverse complement strand
TATTTTGTATTCTGTCGGAGTGCAGAAAGCCAACTGCTTGGCTTTCGTCGGGATTCGAAAGTCCGGAATATTTTTTGCTAGCAAGCAAAACGATGAGGAGCGGTCCGCGAAACTTTTTTGTGACGACAAAAAAGTATTTGTGGAAGAAATTCCCGGCACCATGAACCGCTTCACTTGTGTCGGGATTCGAATGGCGAAAGGCTACTTTCGCTAGCAAGCGAAATGCCGAGGGGCGGGCTGCGAGTTCAGTGAGCGACGGCGAACTGAAACTTGTAGCCGAACATCCCGGCACCTTAATCTTGGCTTTCGTCGGGATTCGAATGGGCGGAGCGTTATGAGGCTAGCAAGCCGAATCGCGAGCGGCGGGCTGCGAGTTCAGTGAGCGACGGCGAAAGAAAACTTGTAGGCGAAACTCCCGGCACATTAAATTACCCTCTAGAAATTATTTCAAAAATATAGTAGTATAGTTCCTACAAGCGGTGTTGGTTTAGTGGTAGAATGCCTGCCTTCCAAGCAGGAGACAAGAGTTCGATTCTCTTACGCCGCACAGAAAAGAAAA
>DOZK01000032.1:5808-6660 GCA_003518045.1 Candidatus Nomurabacteria bacterium | reverse complement strand
TTTTCTTTTCTGTGCGGCGTAAGTACATGACCTGCGTCATGTACTTAGAGAATCGAATGGGCGCAGTGATGTTTCGCTAGCAGGCGAAACCACGAGCGGCGACCTGCGAGTTCGTCGAGTGGCGACGAGACGAAACTTGTGGGCGATTCTCTTATTTATACACATAACAAAAGCGCGACCTTTCGGTCGCGCTTTTGTATTTCTTAAAAGAAAAGTTAATTACTTAACTGCATCCTTAAGTGCCTTTGCGGCTGAGAACTTTGGAACCTTTGTTGCTGGAACCTTAACTGTTTCACCAGTCTTTGGGTTACGTGCATCGCGAGCCTTACGCTGCTTTACAACGAATTTACCAAGTCCTGCGATTGCTACCTCATCTCCCTTACTTAGGGTACTGATGATTGTATCAATCATTGTGTCAACAACTGCTTCAGCTTGTACTTTTGTTGTACCAAGTGTTGCGTTTACTACCTCAACGAGTCCTGCTTTGTTCATATGAGTTAATGTTATGATATCGTGTTTCCTAGGACAGCGATACCAAAAAATAAATTTATTAATTTCCTCGTATGCCTTTAGCAAACGATAGGATAAAATAAGTATATACCGCATGGTTTTTTTAGCAAGTCCAATAAACATTTAAAATTCTTTTGTCAAAAATTCTTTTCTTTTTTCCTTTCTACTTTTGAGGCACAGGTATTTTCCTTGCTAGGAAAATCCTTTCATCTCGGCTACCCGCCTCCGATAATCCTCAAAAGTAGAAAGGAGGGGTTTAGTGAAATACCTAGTAATTACAAGACTTTTTGAGTGATTAAACAATTATTTTTTATATTAGGTTTTTAAAATACTAAATGGGCG
>DOZK01000032.1:0-5741 GCA_003518045.1 Candidatus Nomurabacteria bacterium | reverse complement strand
CGCCCATTTAGTATTTTAAAAACTTCAATCCAGCGTTAGTCAAAAAATGTTTCAGATACGCGAAGGCGAGATATTTTTTGAAGAAGACGTACAAGTAGTACGTTGACTGAGAAAAATCTCTCGCCGACAAAGTAGATGGAATATTTTTTGACTAACGAGCGAACTCGATAACGCGGGACTCGCGAATAACATGTATTTTAATTTCCCCCGGAAATCTCAATTCTTGTTCAACACGAATAGCAATATTTCTTGCTAAATCTCTTGCCTCTAAATCACTCACAAGGGCAGGGGTTACGAAAACACGAATCTCGCGTCCTGCTTGAAGCGCATACACTCTATCAATGCCCGAAAATGACATCGCTAGAGCTTCTAAATCCTCTAGTCGCTTAATGTAGCGTTCTGCTGTATCACGACGCGCTCCGGGGCGTCCACCAGAAATTGCATCAGTTACTTGAACGATAACACTCTCTATTGTTTCATATGGATATTCTTCATGATGAGATTGCATTGCTTGTATAACTCTTTCGTCGACTTCATACTTCATTAAAATTTTTCTTCCAATCTCAACATGCGTGCCTTGTATTTCATGATCAACCGCTTTTCCAATATCATGAAGTAATGCTCCTGCTTTTGTTACATTCACATCTGCTCCTAATTCTGAGGCTAACATTCCACCAATATGCGCCATCTCGACTGAGTGATCTAAAACATTTTGTCCAAAACTAGTGCGAAAATATAATCTTCCAATAATTGGAATGAGCGCGTCTGGTATAGAAAGTAATCCACAAGCAAGCACTGCCTCCTCTCCTTTTTTTCTAATAAATATTCCAATATCTTTTTTTGCTTTCTCCAAAAATTCTTCTATTTTTACTGGCTGAATACGACCATCTTTAATTAACATCTCGAGCGCGTTCACTGCAATTGCACGACGTACAGAATCAAAACAAGAAACAACAATTGCATTTGGTATTTCATCAACCAATAATTCTACGCCGGAGAGTCTTTCAAATGTTTTTATATTACGTCCTTCTTTACCAATTATTTTTCCTTTTACTTCTTCGTCCGGTATCTCCACATTTGATGATGTGAATGAAGATACATTTCCATTAGCAAGCCGGTAAATACAATTAACCAAAATGTCGCGAGCTTTTTCTTGTAAAAGATTTTCACCGTCGCGAGAAAGTTTTAATGTGCGAGAACGCAAATCTTCTTCGCTTTCTTTTTCTATTTTAGAAATTATAATTGACTGTGCTTCTTCTTTTGTTAAGTCGGCGACTTTTTGTATTTCTTTTTCTGCTAACTGTTCTTTATTTTCTAAATTTTCTTTTATGATTTGAATTTCTTTTGATTTATCACGCAATGAATTTAATTCTCTGTTAATCATTTCGTCACGAGAAGATAAATCCTGCTCACGTTTGTCTAATCTTTCTTCTTGTTTTGAAATTCTCTGTTCTGTTTTTTTTGCTTCTTCACGAATGTTCATTGCTTTTTGCAAAGCTTCTTCTTCAATTGCATTTGCTTCACGTTTGGCTTGCAATAATTTTTCTGCAATGTCTGCTTCTATAGAACCACGACGAGAAACAGCAACGTAATGACGTGCAACATAACCAATAGATACACCGACTAATCCGGTAATTATTCCTTCGATAATTAAAATAGGGGACATATTTGTGTGGGAAGGGCGAGGCCTTTAAAACGACGTAAAATAACCGCGAAGTCGGTGAGGCCTCGCCCTTAATTTCTACTTTGCGACTTTTGGTTTCATTATATGGTCAACGACACCATATTTTTTTGCTTCTTCTGCATTCATCCAATAATCACGGTCTTTATCTTTTGCAACTTTTTCGTAAGTTTGACCTGTTGCATCTGCCATCATTTTTGTAAGCTTATCTTTCAAACGAAGAATATGCTTTGCTGTAATTTCTATATCTGATGCCTGACCTTCAACACCAGTTAAGGGTTGATGAATCATGACTTCAGCATTTGGAAGTGTGTAACGCTTGCCTTTTGTACCTTGAGAAAGAATTGTTGCGCCCATTGATGCTGCCATACCAACACAAACAGTGGATACGTCTGGTTTAATGTGATTCATCGCGTCAACAATTGCGAGCCCTGATTGAATTTGTCCACCTGGAGAATTTATATAAAGTGTAATTTCTTTTTTTGGATCTTCGGCTTCAAGAAAAAGTAATTGAGCGATGACAATATTTGCAACATCATCATCAATTGCGCCTGCCAAAAATACAATTCTTTCTTTCAAAAGACGTGAGTAAATGTCATAAGCACGTTCGCCGGATTGGCTTTTTTCGATAACTGTAGGAATTAACATGGGTAGTTATTAGTTGATGGTTACTAGTTGGTGGTTTTAATACAAAAATACAACTATTTCTAAACAACTATGATTATTATTCAATAAATAGGGAAACAAAAATCAAAAACGTCTTAAAAATCAAGCAAAATCTATGGGGTTCTTTCTTAACTGGATATTTGCACTATACCATGATTTTTAAAGACTGAAACGATTGACAAAACGTATTAAATATGCTATAATTGTCCCCGTAGTGAGGGGTGGCTTTTCGAAAGGAAAATCACACGAAAACCCTCGCGCACTTTGTAATCGTTTTCTAATTTAGGCTAAGGAGGCCAAAAAATGGAAACTGTTGGATGGTTTATGGCCGCCTTGGCCATGCTGGCGACGAGCATCGTCGTGGGGGCGTGGAGGATGATCAACTTCAAGGCCGCATTCGTGTGTGCCGTGTTGATGTTCATCGCTACGCTGTACTTCGTCCCGTTCGACGAGTACAGTCACTATTTCATGTGGGCTGTGAAAATGCCCTTAAGTAATTGGATCCTGCTTGCGGGATTAATTGCAATGACGGCCACGGTGTGGAGTACTTTCGGGACACCGAGCGGAATAATGACCATGTTCATGGCGATGACAGCCTTCACGGCTATCATCTCTGGACAGGCTTCTGTGGTGATGGCAGTGGCAGCGATTGCCGTCGTTGCTGTTGCTGTTGCTTGGGGAGCCAGCTTCGTTACTCCAGCCCAGTGGGTAAGTGCTGGCAGGTGGGTAAAGGGTAACAAGATATTGTTCGCCCTATGCCTCACCCTTTCCTTTCTTGCAATTATGCTTATGCTCTGGGTAACTGGAGTGTCAGCTATTGCGAAGTGGGTGGCATACATTGCCATTGCGTTGGCCGTAATTGTCGCTGGACAATACGCCGAGGCTCGGCATGGTTTTTACACAGAAGTCCGCCGTGTGTGGGCAACTGAGATAAAGCCAGAGCTTGCCACAGCGAGTGCCGCGACGGAGCAATTCGTCCGCGACAGCGCCACGAACTACATCGGGCCATTCCTTTTGGAATGGATGTTCGTAATCATAGCGCTTGTCCCCGCAAGAATCGCTTACCTGGCATACTATAGCCATGAAGCTTGGGCAACTAAGTGGATAGTCTTTTGGTTTTCGGTTGGCACCTTGTTCTGTCTGGGACTTCAATTCCAACAGGCAACAAAAGTTGGCTTTGACCTCTTTGGTGCTGCTGGAGCTAAAATTATTGAGAAGTATAAGGTATTCTTCAAACTTCTCCCAACTTTTTGGCAAATTGTCATCTTAGTTGGAACACCTCTCTGGTCACTCTGGTGCGCTAATCTGTTCTTCGTCAAACATTTTGATGATGCATGGGTAGTACTCGGTGTCTGGTGGGTAATAATACTACCCTTTGCTCACTTCGGAAGCTTAGTAAACGGGGCAATCAAGCTCTGGATACACAAGCTGTTCCACTAGGCTTTGCTGGGATTAGCGACCCCAGCCACATAAACGGCACTCAATCGGATTTACAACCCGAGCGAGTGCCGTTTTTTTATTGTCTAAAATAAAAAATAACTATATTTATTAAAGACAAAATTTTCCGCCAGCTGGCGGATTAATATAAAAAGAAAAACGAGACTTCATAAATCCATAGAAAAACCCCACTCTCCTGAATCATCAATGAATGATGTGCAGAATAGAGGGACCAAAGCACTTTAATATAAAAATGTCTTTGATAACTCAGGAGAGTGGGGTTTCGTGGTTTTGTTTCTACATGGATTTTCGCAAACCAGATAGTTAGTAAATTCAACCTTTATTATTTTATTGTAAGAGCGGCTCTTAATTGTAAACATTTGTGAGCCATATCTCGAAGGAACAACTGGTGGTATTAAACTTTGGAAAACTATTTTTCCTGTTACTCACAGGCGAGAGTGTTTTCAACCTGTCTTCTACCCTGTCCTTAATAATACTACTATGTCTTTTATGTGCAAGGGGGTACCTGTGGATAACTGTCTTTTATAAAAAGAGAATCTTTTTGTCCACCAACTGGCAAGAAAAGATTGTCCCTTTTAAAGCATTGCAATGTCTCTTTACTCTTTGTAGAGTAAGGTTAATGCGATTACATCGCTTCTACATAGAACAACCCCTTGGTGAAGAGCTTTTCGTAGAGCAAAGTGAACTTGTGCATCAGTGGATATCTGTTTTTCGCTATAAATGCGAAGACGAAGTTGTGCTTTTTTCTTCAACCAATGTTGGCGTTGATTATATTTATCGTATAACATCTGTTAATAAAAAAGAGGTGGCTCTTTCTTTTGTGTCAGAACAAAAAAATATATTACCAAATAAAAATATAACTTTGTGCATGGCTATTGTGAAAAAAGATACTTTTGAAAATATAGTTAGATATGCTACCGAGCTTGGTGTTTCAAAAATAATTCCGGTGTTAGCAAGCAGGTCAGAAAAGAAGAATCTTAATTTAGAAAGATTAAATAATATTGCCAAAGAAGCATCTGAACAGTCCGGTAGGGGGGATGTGCCTGTTATATCGGAAATACTTTCATTTAATAATGCTTTAGAGGAAATGAAAGGTAATACGAATATATTTACCAGTCTTTATGGTGAAGCTTCTTCGGAGTTAGCAAATAAGGGATTGTTAAAAAATAATTTAACTCTTTGGATTGGCCCTGAGGGGGGATGGACACCTCTGGAAGAAAAGCTCGCTAAAGAAAATAATTTTCATTTAATGAAATTAACCGAAACAGTCTTAAAAGCAGACACGGCGGCAATATGTGCTTTAACTTCATTAGTGTTAAACTAATAGCCCCCAGAAGAATTAACTGCGGGGAATTTAAACTTTTTTATTTTATTTCTATGAAAATCAATTACCAATTTGTGTCTCGTTCTTTAATCGCACTACTTTTCGTAGTTGCTGGTTACCAAAAGTTAATGGGATTTGCAGGTATAGTTGGCTATGTTGGATCACTTGGGGTTCCACTTCCTGTTATTGCAACAATACTTGTTATAATCATTGAAATCCCAATAGCTATTGCATTTGCTTGGGGTTACAAGACATGCACAATGGGTTGGATACTTGTGGGCTTTACGGTTTTAGCAACATTGCTAGCCCATCGTGATTTCTCACAAGGACAAAATATGATAATGGCATTAAAGAATATCGCAATCGTCGGTGGTATTTTGTCAGTCATCTCAACATGCAATTGTGGAAAATGTGAGAAGTGTGAAGTGAAGGACTAGCTAGTGGTTACTGGTTAATGGTTTATAGGAAATACAAAAGCGAACCCGTAAGTGATATGTACCCTATAAAGAAGACACCTACCAGAGCGACTATTTCTTTAAAAGATGATCCCTGAATTCTACAGGGGTCACCTTTTTTAGTCCCAACTGCTGCCTTCCGTTATTGTAGTATTTC
>DOZK01000022.1 GCA_003518045.1 Candidatus Nomurabacteria bacterium | reverse complement strand
TGCGATTAGGGCGAGAATTCAGGGTACCCCGCTAGACAAAACTCATTTTTTATGTTATAAATTAATCCTTCGCAACACTTAAGGAGAAACCGCGATGAAAAGTTCTGTCCCTCAATTCAATAAACTTCTGCAAGAAGCCTGGCCGGCAATATCGACCATCGGATGGGCATCTTTTGGCAAGAACATCGTTGCCTACGATGATAACGGCGTGCCAAAGCACACCGGCGTCCTTAGCCACGTTGTTTCTGACGGCCCTAGCATGGGTTGCAACACTCAGGCCCTTGGTTTTCTACCGCGTCCCGAAACGTCTGCCAAAATCGTGGTGATAAAAGTTCGTCTCTTGCTAGCGTCCCCGAAGTGCAAGGCAAGTATGGAACTTCGGAACCCCAGCGTTAACGAATGGGGCGGGGGTATCCGGTCTTCGGTCAATCCCGAAGAAATCTGGGCACTTACTGGGTTGCCGGAAATCGGGGACCACCTACTTTGCGCGCAGGTAATGCGTGAGTGCGAACTACTGACCAAGGGCGACTGGGAGTTGATAACCGACGCCAACACAATCCACATGATTGCGGCTCGCGAATTTGTCGGCATGTCCATCGATCAGTACATGGCACTCAAGAAGCTAATCTTTAACATCGTCAGCGATGCTTTGACGGTATCGAAATTTTCATACTGAGCAAACGCGTCATGTTTCGGTAAAAATTTACCATAAAGCCACTAGGTGAAAAAAGACATCACCCTGGTGGCTTTTTTCATTTCTAATTTTTAAACAAATAATGGATGTAAGACCAGTCGTTATAAAACAACTTTTTGAGTCCAAAAGTAATGAATTTATCCATTTAACGCATAGGGAATAGTTAATTGATGATATAATTTAATTAATGAAAAGATACGCTTTTATAGATATACAAAATACTGCCTCTACAGCTCAATCAATGCTAGGATTTTTTGTAGATTGGAATAAATTATATAACTATTTAAGATATGAAAAAGGTTGTGAAAAAATATTTTTTTACACAGGGATTAATAATGGAGACACTGATACAGCCAAAGAGTTTGAAAAATTAGGAATATTAGATGGAGCCATTGTTAGAAGTAAAGTGGTGATGGCCTATAAGAAAAAAGATAAACAGCATAGTTTTATATGTTATTCATGTAAAACTGAAAATGCTCAAGTCATCGATATGGGTTATGAGAAAAAAGCTAACTGTGATGTGGAACTTACAGTTGATGTTTTGGAAATGTCAGATAAAGCAGAAGGCGAAGAAAAAGAATTTTTTATTTTTACTGGTGATGGTGATTTTGAATTTGTTATAAGAAATGTAATAGAAAAAGGAGTTAAAGTTAAAATTGTTTCTCACGCAGAAAAGAAAATAACAGCCGGCATGACTTATTCTAGATATTCAACGAAATTAAAAAATCTAGTTAAAGAAAAACCTTTATTAGTAGATTTTTTAGAAATAAATAATCTTAAATTTAGAATTAAAAAAGATTAAAATCAAGAAAATGAAAACGCCGCGGAGCGCGACGTTTTCGAAGGATGTTTGTATTATACACTCTGAAAATATAAAAGTCAAGGTTATCCACAGGTATTTCCATTCTTATTATTACAAGTAAAAAATGATAATTTAGTTTATTATTTGATATAATAAAAACCATGGAAGAATACCTTAAATTTGCAAAGTCTTTGGCGGAAGAGTCGGCTGTAATCGCTCTTAAATATTTTAGTTTTGAAACTGAAGTAACAATGAAAAGTGATTTTTCACCGGTAACAGAAGCAGATAAATTAATTAATGATTTAGTTATAGAAAGAGTTAATTCTGCATTTCCTGAACACAGTATTTTAGGTGAAGAAAAAAGTAATATAAAAGAAAATTCAAAATATATTTGGGTTTGCGACCCAATCGATGGGACTATGCCGTTTTCAAATGGGTTACCAATATTTACTTTCTCACTTGCATTAGTCGACCAATCAAATGGCCAGCCAATTCTTGGAATTGTGAATGACCCAATAATGAAAAATATGTACTGGGCATATAAAGATGGTGGTGCATATAGAAATGGAGAAAAGATTTTTGTAACTAAAGATACAACTTTATTTAATACATATTTAAATACAGAAGGCTCTGGGAAAAGCATGGGATTTTCAAATTTACCACTTCTCAAGCTATTAAGTGAAAAGAAATGCAAAGTAATGAAATTACTTTCGGTAGTATATGGCAGTATTCAAATATCAAATGGAAAGTTTTCCGGAACTGTATTTTATGGTCCTTATGCTCACGATGTCGCAGCACTAAAAATAATTATTGAAGAAGCAGGTGGAAAAGTTACTGATTTAAATGGAGAAGAGAGACGATATGACCAAGAAGGATTAGGTTTTATTGCCTCAAACGGTCTTGTCCATGCAGAATTACTTGAGTGTGTAAAAGCCGGTAAGTTATAATTTTTTACAAAGTAAAACCTCTCTTTCGAGAGGTTTTACTTTGTTTGAATTTTCTCTGGGTGATTAGATTTTTTTAAAGACTAAACTGCTGGAGTTGTAGCTACATGGAATTCAATTGAATTTACTATGTTTCCAATAGCATCTTTTGATTGAATAACCATGTTATAAATTGTGTTGGCTACAAGACCAGGGATTGTAAGAACGTGATTAGTAACGAGTGAAAGATTTTCTATAAACGATGTTGATGTTGTGCTTGTATCAACTGGAGACGTTGTTGAAACGAAAACTTTACTTGTTGCTAATTGACTTGTTAACCATGAAAGACCGATAGTAGTACTTCCAGTTGAAGCTGTAACATTACTGATAACTGGAGCTGGTGTTAATAATGCAGTAGTTTTTGCTGTAAAATTATTTCCAGTTTTTGTATTGCCTGACTGATCTTTAACTTCTACAACTAAATTATAAGTTGTATTTGGTGTTAAATTAGTAAGAGTTAATACTGTTGTTGTTAAAAATCCTACGCTTTCTACATGTGATGTTGATGAAGTCGAATCAATTGCTGATGTAGAATAGAATACTTTAACTTTTGAAGCTTCATTTGTTGCTACTGTAACTTTAATTGTTGAAGTACTTGCTTCTGTTATTGTGGTATTGATTACAGGAGCTGTTACATCCGATGTTGTATCAGTAGTTGTAGCTACTTTACCAAAACAAATTTCAGAAAGTTTTGTTGTATTAGCTAGATTAAGACTTAATATATCCGCTATAGTCATACCTCTTAATGTCTTTAAACACATTCCTAAGTTAGCCTTATCGTGTTCTTTATTAGAGTTTTCATTATCATCTTTGTCTTCTTTTTTAGATGAACTATTCGCTGATGAGTTGTTTGAAGAATTTTCCTTATCTCCATCATCCTCGTCACTTTCATTTTCTGATGAATTTGATATACGAACTTCAGAAGACGTTTTAACCACGTTTCTATTATTTTCTCTATTATTTTCATTTTCTTTTGCAAATGCAAAAGCCGGAGTTAATACCATTAAGGCAATAATTGATGCACTTAAACCATTTTTAATATTTATTTTTTTCATAAGTTGTTTATTAATTATTAATTTCCTAAGTTATATATTTTGAGCATTTAGGCTATATAATTTTCTTGTGCGAGTTCTGTCATTCCAACGAAAGTTGGAATCCAGTGTCTAGCACCTGGATTCCAAATCAAGTTTGGAATGACACAAATGCAAGTCAGATGAGCTTAAAGATTTTTTATAACCCATATCCTCTACCTATAAAGAAGACGCATCAGGTTTAGAATTCTTACAAACTTCAAAAAATTACGTTTTTTGGTTGTCTTTTTACCCATTTAGCGCATAATTAGAAGAATTGTGTAAGGATTTGCTTTCTCCTACGTCATCATCAATGGAAATAAATATTATAAAAAATCAATTTATAGAACTTCATAATAAAGAATCACAGGCGATATTCCGTTTCTGTGTTTTGAGAGTGTCAGATAGAGAGACGGCCCTTGATTTAACCCAAGATATATTTATGCGTTACTGGGATTATATTTTGAAAAATAAAGAGAAAAAAATAGACTCTGGTAGAGCCTTATTGTTTGCGATAGCTAGAAATTGTATTATTGATTGGTATCGTAAAAAGAAAAACATATCTTTAGAGTCGCTGGTGGAAGATAGTGAAAATAGTTTCAATAAAGAAGGATACTTTTTACAAGATAATGGTGGAGAGAAAATAGAAATGGAAGCCGAAGCAGAACTTTTTATAAAGAAAATTGAAGAAGTAGATATAAAGTATAGAGAAGCAGTTTATCTTCGATATGTAGAAGAATTAACGCCAAAAGAAATAGCAGAAGTATTGAAAGAGTCGGTAAATGTAGTATCGGTTCACATAAACAGAGGACTCAATCAACTTCGTGAATTACTAGATATATGACAAACAACAAAATCCAAAAAGGAATAGAGTCGTTAAAGAAAATCAAAATGTCTTCAAATGAGGAGTCTCTTTTGCGTGAAAATTTAATTAATTATGTTGATAAAACTTTAGAAATAAAAACTGAGGATAACGTTAAAACATATAAAGGAATGCCTATTTTGAGTCAGTATTTTAAGGTGCCGTCTTTTAAACCACAATTTGCTTTTGCTACTTTTTCTATTCTTGGATTATTTATTATTGGAGCTGGTGCTGTGGGGGCTGCGAAGTCATCACTTCCAGGAGATACTCTGTATTTATTAAAAGTAAAAGTCGTTGAGCCAGTTGAGGGGCTTTTAATGATTACCCCTGTAAGTAAAGTTAATTTTGAAGCCAAGAAAATAGATAATAGATTAAAGGAAGTTGAAGCTCTCGTAAAAAATAATAATTTAAGTAAAGATAATAGAGAGGTTGTAGAAAAAAATCTAGAGAAGAATTTTGAAGACCACGCTAAGGCTTTCGATAACTTTGTAAAAGACAAAAAAGATACAGAAGTTAAAAATAGTGTAGGTACAACTACAGAACAAACAGAATTTGAAAATAATATAGACCAGCACTCTGTGATTTTTGATAAGATAAAAGAAGATATTCCTGAGGAACAAAAAGAAGAAGTTAAAAAGTTAGAGGACGTCGTACACAATAAGATGAATGAATTTAAGGAAGATAGAAAAGATGACGAAGAAAGGTCTTCCCACAAAGAAAATAATAGAGATAGAACAAAAAGTGAAAGTAGGAATCAAGATGAGGAAAGTAATAATTAAGGTATAATTATTATCATGACATTAGAAGAACTCCAACAATTTATAGATGAAGAAGATGAACTTTTTAAAAAAGTTAAGGATACAAATCAAACTGAAAGGGAAAGAATTTTTGCTCGCACAATCAAGCTTGGTGAAGAATACGGTGAATTGTGCGATGAAGTCCTGGCACATGTTGGCGACCAAAGAAAAGATAAATTAAACGAAAAGCATGATTTAGATGGAGAATTTGCTGATGTTGTTATTGTTGCTTTTCTTCTAGCAAAATCTATGAATGTTGATATGAAAAAAGCTTTAGAAAATAAGATACAAAAAATTAAAGAGAAACATAATAATCAATTGTGATATTATTAAGTAATGGAATTCATTACACTAAACAAACTAAAAAAAGGAGATAAGGTTGCTATAGTTTCCCCATCTTTTGGTGCTCCTGGAGTATGGCCTCATATATATGAATTAGGTTTGAAGCGAGTGCGAGAAGTTTTTAATCTTGAGTCGGTAGAATTTGCTGTTACAAAAAAAGTTGGTGCAACAAAAGAAGAAAGGTCAAGAGATTTAATTGATACATTTGAGAATAAAGAAATAAAAGCAGTGATTGCATCTTTGGGCGGGGACGATCAAGTTACATATATTAAAGATTTACCATTTGAACCATTCATCAATAATCCAAAAATGTTTTTTGGATTTAGTGACAATACTCATTTCTGTAATTTTCTTTGGTTAAATGGAATACCATCATATTATGGAGCATCTTTATTTACTCAATTTGCAATGCAAGTAAGAATGGATAATTTTACTATAAAATATTTAAATCATGCTTTGTTTGAAGTAGGAGAAGTTGAATTAGAAGCAAGTGCTGTTTACAATGACATTGGTCTTAATTGGAATGATGTTGAAAATACAAATAAAGAAAGGGTTTATGAAAAGAATGATGGTTGGTTTTGGGATGGAGAGACAGATGCCGAGGGAATTACTTGGGGAGGATGCCTGGAATCAATTGATGAATTATTACGTCATAATGTACAAATACCAACACTTTCAGATTTTGAAAATATAATTCTTTTTACAGAAACTTCAGAAGAGATTCCAAGTAGCCATGATGTTTTTAGAGTGTATAGAGCATTAGGTGAAAGAGGAATATTAGGAAGAGTAAAAGGTATATTAGTTGGACGTCCTAAGGCATGGCATTTTAATAAACAAAATACTACAGAACAAAAAGCCGAACATAGAAAAGAACAAAGAGAAACAATTCTTAAAATTGTTAGAGAGCACAACAAAGATATACCAATAATTCAAAATATGGATTTTGGTCACACAGACCCACAAATTTGTATGCCTTATGGAGGTAAAGTAAGAATTATTTCATCGGAAAAGAAAATTTTCGCGGAGTTTTAGAATATTTAATTTAGTGGATTTACATAAAAAGAACAAAACCACCGAAGTGGGTTTGCTCGGTGGCTTTAAATAAAACTTGTCTCAGTGATAAAAATGGTTGTAAAGCAGAATGGATCCAGCTATTGACAGAACAGATCCAAACCATACAAATATCATTATCGTGAGTCCAAGTATCGCATATCCAGCCGGTGCTCCAGCATGCCGGATAGGGTCAGGTGGAGCTTTCCATTCCTTATACAAAAACCAGGAGAACCATAGAAGTAATACACCGAAGGTGATGTATATGCCCCCAAAGATGGTAGGGGAATAATCATTTCCTACGGAATAAAGAATGAAAGCACAGAAATAGCTAAAAGCTAACAGAAAAAAGAAAAGCCAGAAGTATTCTTTCAAATACCAGAAGCATCCCTTTATAAAGTTAATCGTTTTCATGAAATACCCCTCAAGGTGCAAAGTTAAATTATATAATGAATATACGCTATTGTCAATAGCAAAGTCATAATGTCATAATTAAGTAATTTTCTAATGTCTAATGTCTGTTGTCTACTGTCTGTTCCTGCTATACTTTCTTCTAATATGAATAAACCAGATTATACAGTGATTTTGGAATCACTTTCTAAATTAATACAAGGGGATGTTAGCGTACTCGAGGCAGACAGAGAAAGTCATGCGCGAGACACAAGTCTTTTTTATGTGAAGCCAGAAATTGTTGTCTATCCAAAAAATGCAGAAGATATTTCAAAAGTTTTAAAATATGTTAATGAGGAAAAAAAGAAAGGTACGGACATTTCTATAGCTATGCGGGCGGCAGGAACTTGTATGACAGGTGGGCCACTTTCTCAATCAATTGTGATTGATACTATGAAATATATGAATCACATTACAAATGTTACGGATACTTCTGCAACCGCAGAACCGGGAGTTTTTTATCGTGATTTTGAAAAGGAAACATTAGCTAAAGGTTGGCTAATGCCGAGCTATCCAGCCTCACGCGAGCTTGCCGCTATTGGCGGTATTGTTTCAAATAATTCTGGTGGAGAAAAAACCCTTATTTATGGAAAAACAGAAAAATATGTGAAGTCATTAGACGTGGTTTTTGCAAATGGCGAGACTGGAGTCTTTGAACCAATGCGTGAAGAAAAATTAATGCAAAAATTTGAAGAACAAAATGAAAGCGGGCGGATTTATCGTGAAATGTCTAAGTTAATAGAAGAAAATTATGATTTAATAAAATCCGCTAAGCCAACAGTTTCGAAAAATTCCTCTGGCTACTATTTATGGAATGTATACGATAAAGAAACTGGTATTTTTGATTTATCAAAATTAATTGTTGGAAGCCAGGGAACACTTACTGCAGTAACTTCGGCTACTTTAACTGGAGTAAAGCCAAAGACTCACACTAGAATGTTGGTCATGTTTGTACCATCAACAGTTCACTTAGGTGAAATTATTCCAAAACTTTTGGAACATAAACCAGAGACTCTAGAATCATATGATGACCATACATTTAAAATCGCAATTAAATTCTTTAAAGATATAGCGCTTAGAATGGGAGGAAATATGTTCACTCTCGGACTTCAATTTTTACCAGAGTTTTGGATGGCGATAACTGGTGGAGTTCCAAAAATTATTTTAATGGCAGAGTTCGCAGAAGACTCTGAGGAGGACGTCGATGTAAGAATTGCAGGTGCGTATGAGGGTATGAAATCTTTTAATTTACCAATGAAAAGAACAAGGTCTGAGGCCGAAGCCAAAAAGTATTGGACTTTTAGACGTGAGAGTTTTAATTTATTGCGTAGTAAATTGCGTGGTATGCGTACAGCTCCAACGATTGATGATATTATTGTTCATCCAAAAGACTTATCAGAATTTTTACCAAAACTAGAAAATATTTTTTCAAAATATGATTTAATTTATACAGTTGCTGGGCATATGGGTAATGCGAATTTTCATATAATTCCACTGGTAGATATTCATAAGGAAGGAATTATAGAAACACTTCATCAATTAATGGAAGAGGTATTTACTTTGGTTTTTGAATATAAAGGTTCGATGTCGGCTGAGCATAATGATGGATTATTACGTACGCCATATCTTTCAAAAATGTTTTCGCCTGAGATTATTTCTTTATTTGAAAAGACAAAAAATATTTTTGACCCACAAAATATCTTAAATCCTGGTAAAAAAGTATATGGGGATAAGGAATTTGCTTGGAAACATATAGACAATAAATAGTTTAAAGTCCATAAAGTCTGCCTCGCCGGCAAGACTGGTCAAAAGTTTATAAAGTAATACCGATGACCACTACGTGGTCATCGGTATTTAGATACTTTTTACTTTAAAGACTTTATGAACTTTCGACTAATCTGGTATACTTATATGAATATGAAAATAATAGATATTATTTACGGATTTTTTGATAGATTAGAAGATCATGTTAGAGCTTCACTATCACGCCACCCATTTATATATACTTTTATTGGCGGTGCTGGTGTTGTTCTATTTTGGCGTGGTGTTTGGCATACAGCTGACCTTTTAGAAAGCAATGGGGGAATTACTTCTATTATTTTTTCTTCTATTGGGTCAATTATACTTGGAATAATTATTTTGTTAGGTACTGGTCTTTTTGTTTCTGTATTTATTGGAGAGTCTATTATTATGTCTGGTATTAAAAAAGATAAAAAAGTAATTGATAAGACTATAGAAGAAGTCGAGGAAGAAAAATTAAATGTACAAAGCACTTTAGATATGGTTAGGGAATTAAAAGAAGAAGTTGAATCATTAGAAAAAGAAGCCCACGAGCATTTAATTAAATAAAGGTTATTTAAAGAATTCCCAGAGGCTATGTGTTAAGGTGTTTTATATATAACATGAAGGTGGCTTTTTAAGGCTAATATGTTATAATAATGCTCACGTTATTGATGATATTTAACGTAGTACGGATTTAATTTACTTTGAAATTTGTATTTGTGTCATTCTCGCGGAGGTGGGAATCCAGTGTTTGAATAGGGCCTTTAGCTCAGTAGACACTGGGCGGAGCCGAAAGAAAATATTGCCGTCGGTTTAAAAACCGGTGCGATAAGATACAATATAGTGTAAGTCTTAAATTAAAGGTTACAAAATAAAATAAGGGCCCTTAGCTCATATGGCACGAGGTGACAGCCGAGAATAAATATTGCCGTTGGTTTTGCAAAACCGGCATATGCCAAATAAGTTAAGAAGTCTTGTTTAGTTTCAAAAATATAATAGGGCCCTTAGCTCATATGGTAGAGCGCCGGTTTTGCACTCCGGAGGCGAGCGGTTCGATCCCGCTAGGGTCCACAAATTAAAAACTGCCAAATGGCAGTTTTTAATTTGTGGAAACTAGAGAAAGCCAACTGCTTGGCTTTCGTCGGGTTCGAACGGTCGCAGTGATGTTTCAAAAAGTTTTCTTGCTGACTTTTTACAACCACGAGACGAGCCAACAAGTACTTATGAGCAATTCACACGAAGTGTGATTAGCGCAATTAGTAACTTGATGTCGATCCCGCTAGGGTCCACCAAACTAAAAACAATGTCTATAGACATTGTTTTTAGTTTTTTTCTTTGCTAAATATCTTATTTTAAGGTATGATGCATACTTAATGGTTTAAACTAAAAAAAATATATGGACGACACAACAACAGTTCCTACTACTCCAGTAGTACCTACTACTCCAGTAGCAGAAGAAGTAAACACAGAAGCAACAGTAGCACCAGAAGCTACATCAGAAGAAGTTGCTCCAGTTGCTGAAGAAACAACAGAAGCAGTTACACCAGAAGCAGTTATCTAAATTAAATAGACATCTATTAGTTTAATTAAAATCCCCGAGTAAAATCGGGGATTTTACTTTGTTGACAAAAAGATAGCTTGTGCAAGAATACATGGCAACATGTACACAATAAGGGAGACTAGAGATGAAAAGAAAAATCATAGAAATTTTGAAAAAGGTGGAAGAATTTGTAGAGAAAAAACTAGAAAAAAATCTGTGCAAAATTCTTGTCATAATCGCCATAATTTTTTGTCTTATGGCGGTTAAAGTAGTCCTCTCGGGAAAACTACTCATTGGTTTATTTGATTTACTTTTCGCCAGCTTTTGTCTTTATAAGGCAAGCAAGCTATAAGACACTGGATCCCCGCCTGCGCGAGGATGACACAAAATTCTACAGTAAGCCTAAGGGAATGAACCCTAACAACCAAACCTGTACACAAGCCTGCGCTCCGCGCAGGCTTTGTTAATTTTTTGTGTATTTAAACCCCGAACACATTCGCACTGTTGTGCTCAGTGTCTTACTCACTTTCGTTCGCCGACCCCTAACTATTTTAATCTATTTAATAAACCACATAAACATGATAATATAAGGCATATGTTAGACATAAAATTCATTCGTGAAAATAGCGACCTTATTAAATTAGCGGCAACAAAAAAGCATTTGTCTTTTGATGTTGATGTTTTAGTTGCTTTAGACCAAAAACGTCTAGAAACACTTAAAAACATTGAAGATTTACGAGCAAAGCAAAACTTTGCTAGTGAAAAGTTGACTCAAGTTTCTGCATTGGAGCGTAATGACATTATTGAATCTATGCGTCCGATTAAAGAAGAGTTAAAAAAACAAGAAGAACAAATGGATGAAATAATGAAAGAGTGGCGTGTACTTATGCTCGCTGTTCCAAATATTCCTGACATGTCTGTCCCTGAAGGCGGAAGCGATGAAGATAATCTTGAAGTGAAAAAGTGGGGAGAGTTTCCAGTTTTTAATTTCGAACCACTCGACCACATTGCACTTATGGAAGGAGGAAATATGGTGGACTTTGAACGTGGCACAAAAACTTCTGGCTTTCGAGGTTACTTTTTGAAAAATGATGGGGCAATGCTTGAAATGGCAATTTGGCAATATGCTATGCAAAGATGGCAGAACAAAGGCTTCATTCCAATGCTTGTGCCATCACTTGTGAAGCGTGAAGCATTGCTCGGAACTGGATATCTTCCACAAGGTGAGGATGATTTATATAAAGATGGAAATGATTATATGGCAGGAACTGGAGAGGTTGCAACTATGTTTTATCATTCAGATGAAATTTTAAATGGATCAGAACTTCCTAAAAAATATATTGTGTGGAGTCCATGTTTTAGAAAAGAAGCAGGAAGTCATGGTAAAGATGTTAAAGGATTAGTCCGTGTACATGAATTCTATAAATGTGAACAAGTTGTACTTTGTGAGGCATCACATGAAATATCTGTTAAATTTCATGAAGAAATTCGCGAGAATGCAGAAAAGATGATGGAAGAATTAAATATTCCATATCATACAGTTATTAATTGTGGTGGAGACTTAGGATTAGGACAAGTTAAAAAATATGATATTGAAGCCTGGATGCCATCACAACAAAAATATCGTGAGACACATTCAGCTAGTTATTTCCACGATTTCCAAACACGTCGTTTAAATATTCGCTATAAAGAAGATGATGGCAAAATTCGTTATGCTCACTCCCTCAATAATACAGCTGCTGCAACACCTCGATTAATTACAACAATTATTGAAAATTATCAGCAAGCAGATGGTACGATAAGAGTACCGGAGGTGCTTGTGCCATTTATGGGTGGGAAGACAGTGATAGGAATAGGTTTTAGGGTATAGGGTGTAGGGTATAGAAAACACAGACCAATGCAATAAATGAAAATTAAAAGAAGTACAATTACTCTTTGGAAGAAAATTCTTAAAATAACTGTTATCACAGCGCTTGTTTTTGGAGTTTTTTATATTTATTTTCGTACAAATCTTTTTACTATTTATACATATGAAATAGTCGGAGCTGAGGCTCCCGCAAAAATAGAAATTCAAAATAAATTACAAGAGATTTCTAAACAATCGATTTATAAAATAATTCCTACGAATAAAATTCTTTCATATCGAGGATTAAAAATAAAAACAATAATAAAAGAAAGATTACCAGATACAAGTGAAATATCTATAAGTCCAAGATCTTTTCATACCTTAAAAATTACGATCACGCCATATTCTCCATTATTTAGAATAAATGATAAAGAAGCGGTAACAAAAGATGGATATGTTTATCAGCCACTTATGCCATTAAATGATTTACCAATGTTAGTCGCAGCATCTTCTACTATCAAAATAGAAAATATAGATGGATTGCCAGCAAATAAATTAATTATAGGAGAAGCTACAAGTACAGAATTATTATTTAATGCGATTGCAAATATAATTCCAAAAATAAATACTGTGTTATTTAATGTTACAAATGTGAATGTTCTGCCATATGGAGATATTATTATTTCAGATGAATCGAAGGAGAGTAGTGTTAAGCTTTCCTTTATTTCAAATTTGGATAAAGAATGGTCAAATGTTATTAGCGCTATAGATACTGAGCCATTAAAAGGATTATTAGAAAAGAAGAAAGATAAATTAGAATATATTGATGTTAGGTTTGATAATAAAGTATTTTATAAGTTTACAAATACTGTTATACCAACTATAATCAACGCTTCGACTACACAAAATTATGAAAATGCGACAACAACCCATGCTTCGACTGCTGTCTCAGCACCTACGGCTTCCCAGCCTTCGGCTACTACTAGATAAAATCAAGGCTTTTTTTGGCTTTGAAAAAAAGAAAGGAGCAGAAGCATTGCACCAAAAACCACTTCGTGGTTTTTGGCAGAAACTTGTCGATGAAAAGATTTTAAAAGGAGAAACACTTTCTGTTTTAGCGCCAATGGCAGACGTTACTGATATCGCTTTTCGTACTATGATTGCGAAATATTCCAAGCCTACTGGTCCGGACGTGATGTGGACAGAGTTCGTATCAGCAGATGGTTTATGTAGTGTGGGCAGGGAAGTTTTAAAACGTGATTTAGAGTTTGGAGAAATGGAAAGACCAATAGTTGCACAATTATTTTCTTCCACTCCAGAGAATATGAAAAAGGCGGCCGAGATTTGCCGAGAACTTGGCTTTGATGGAATAGATATTAATATGGGTTGTCCTGATAAAAGTATAGAAAAGCAAGGAGCGGGTGCGGCGCATATGAAGGACTGGCGATTAGCACAAAAAGTAATACGAGCGGCTCAAGAAGGAGCTTTAGATATTCCTGTGTCTGTAAAAACCCGACTTGGTTTTAATAGAATGGAATATAAAGAATGGTTGCCAAAAATTTTGGAGATGAATGTGCCGGTATTAACAGTGCATCTTCGTACGAGAAAAGAAATGTCCAAAGTTCCCGCTCATTGGGAATTAATGAATGATGTTGCAAAAATTGTAAGAGAAAAAACAGGAGAAGTAAGAGATGGTGGAACTATTTTGATTGGTAATGGTGATGTTTTATCTGTAAAAGACGGAAAAGGAAAAGCAAAAGTTGGTGGGTGTGATGGTGTGATGATTGGAAGAGGGATATTTGGCAATCCTTCGTTATTTTCTGAAAATAACGAAGAACGAATAACTAATAACGAAGAACATCTGAGAATTTTGGTGGAGCATACGAAACTTTTTGAAGAAAAATTAGGAGACATTAAAAACTTTGCAATAATGAAAAAGCATTATAAGGCGTATGTTCATGGATTTGATGGCGCGAAAGAATTGAGAGTGGAGTTGATGGGGTGTGAGAATTCGGGGGAGATAGAGGAGAAGGTGAAGGAGTTTATTAGAGGCAAGTTAGCAGTAAGCAGTGGGCAGTGAGATACAAGATAAAAGAAGCACGAAGCAAGGAGTATGGAGTGCGAAATACACACTGGTGTCATTCCCGCGCAGGCGGGAATCCAGATTAAAAAATATAAATTATAAATACAAGACACTGGATTCCCGCCTGCGCGGGAATGACACAAACACTACGAAATTTTTTGACAAAAAAGATTTTTTGTATTAGTATAAAAAACGTTAATCTCGACATTAAATATATTTTCCGTCTTCCGACAGGAAATGAATTGTACCTTTTTCTGGTCGAGCAGGTGTACTGGATTGAAAAGTGAATACATTAATATTCTTAATATTACTCTCCCTCGCCTTATCTGGCTTGGCGGTATATCAGTTCCTCGTCATCAGAGGATGCAGGATGAACGAGGCATTCTTGGAGCGGAAGAATGAGAAACTCCTTTCTGATCTTCTCGAAGCACAGAAGCCGACCCTTCAAATGCGACCATTGACTGGCAAATACAGCCACCTTGCAGTTCAGGTTTTGATAACCAGAGATGGTTATTTAGCGATTCCCTACCCAAAAGATCGCGTCATCAAATTGATCAAAGACCTTGATCCGAATGTGATTGATGGCTTTAGCCCTCGCAACTGTCTTGAAATGGATGGACCTAATCCAGATTTCTCTTATTTTTGGGTATTGGGTGCCGATTATCGGTATGACAAAGTGCGAGTCGAAGAGATTCTTGGCCTTCATTCAATATGACTGCCACGCGAACGCGCAAAAACTTGCCATGTTCGCGTGGCAGTTTTTATTTTCTTTTTTTATGCTAACTTTACTAAAATTGCACCGATAACAGCTATAACTGTTGCAAATATTTTTCTTTTTATATTTTTGTTTTCATTAAAAATATAAACCGCCAATATTGCAATGAAAATACTACTAGTGCTTCTTATTGGATATGCAACGGAAAGCGGAATATCTGGCAATGAATACAACGAAAGTAAACTATAGTAAGAGGATGCTAGAAAAATAGAAGATATAAAATAAACTTTTAAATTTTCCTTAACTTGTTTATTATAAAAATTATATTTTCTTACATAATGTGGTAATAAAAATATTACAGGAATCAGTAGCATTAAGAAAAAATAAAATAGTTGGTTAAATGTACCAACAAGAACTTTATCTAATAAAATTGCGGCAGCACTGACTAAGGTTGAGATTATACAGATTAAAATAGGTTTGAGACCAATATCTTTTCTAATCTGAGTGCTTCCACTTATAAGTATTGTGGAAAAAATAATTAGTAAAGTACCAAAAGTGGAAAGTATAGTAACTTTCTCAGACAAAAAAATAATTCCAAAAACTACAACCCATACTACTTGGAATTGGGATAATGTAGTATAAATAGTCATCGGCACATTTTTTAAAGCATAATTTGAAACAATACCAGAAGCTGCTTGTGCGATTCCAGCTAAAATAAATGCAAGTATTAAAAATATTGGGAGAGAGAAAAAAGAAGGTACACTTTTGTATATAAAAGGAAAGACTGCTAAGGCAACAAAGCTATTTGTAAAAAAATAAAGTGAAAATGAGTCAAGTTTATTTAGGGCGTATTTCCCATACAAACCATAAGCCGTTCTTGCGATAATAGCCAATAATAGAAGCGAAATAGAGCCCGTTAGCATAATATATTTAGTCTAGCATGTCCCTAAAAGATACAAGATAGAAGAAGTAAGGAGAAAGTAGTAAGGAGTACGAAATACACGCGACACTTAAACAAGTTTCGTATTTTTTCTTACATTGTCATCCTTGCTCCGTACTCCTGTTTTCAACTCCTAACTTCTAACTTTTCTGTCCCGTGTTATACTTTTCTCATGAAAGAAAATCACTTGGCACTTTATCGTAAATATCGACCACAGACTTTTTCTGATGTTGTCGGACAGGAACAGTTAGTTACTCTTTTGGAAGGTGCAATTAAACAAAACAAAGTTTCACATGCCTATCTTTTTTGCGGTAGTCGTGGAACTGGAAAAACGACAGTCGCGAGAATTTTTGCTAATTTAATCGGATGTAATCCAGAAGATATTATTGAAATTGACGCAGCTTCAAATCGTGGAATAGATGAAATACGCGAACTCCGTGAGGCGGTACGTACAGCACCATTTTCTTCACCGTATAAAGTTTATATTGTGGACGAAGCTCATATGCTCACAAAAGAAGCAGCGAATGCACTTCTTAAAACTCTTGAGGAACCACCAAGTCATGTTGTATTTATTTTGGCCACAACTGACCCAAATAAATTACCACAAACAATTGTTTCTCGTTGTCAGAAAATTAATTTCAAACAGCCAGATAATAAAACTCTTGCAGATAGATTGGTCTATATAGCAGAAAAAGAAGACAAAACAATAACAAATGAAAGTGCAGAATTAATTGCGCGCCATAGTATGGGGTCATATCGTGATGCTATAGGAATACTTGAACAAGTTTTAACTACAGGTGGAAAGAAAATAAAAGACGAAGATGTAAAAGTATCTCTAGGCACACCGGATAAAGAATTATTAATTACGCTATTAGAAATGCTTTGTCTAAAAGATGGAAAACAAATATTAGAAATTATTGAAAAGTTAAATTCAAATAATTCTTCTGCAATTAAAACCTATGACGAGTTTCTTGAAATATTACGTCAAGGATTAATTATTCGTGTTGGTGCTAGTGAAGAAAAAGGCGAATTGGCAAGGTTTGCGAAGGAATATCCTCATACCATTGGCTCAAAAACCATTCTAGAATTACTCGATAAGCGTCATTTGCTAGAAGTATCGGATGCCCATGCTTGGACAGCTTTTAGAGCGGTTTTGTTATCAATTATTGAAGTCTAAATATAAATGTATGCATGAAAAAGAATTAAAAAAGTTTATCTTTGAAGCAAGCCGTGCCACATACGCATCGGGGGATGAATCTATAAAGAAAAAAGAATTAGACCGCTCCACAACTATTACTTTTACATCTGGAAAGTATAGAATGCACGATAATTATTTTGGTGGTGAGCCGTATGGAGGACGGGAAGTTATATTTTTAGATAATAAACCAATATGGATGCTTGTGTATTATGGATTTGTTCATACTGATTTTCCTGCGAATGAAGTCTACCCATTCTTAATGGAAGCGCTTTCAAACAATACAGAGGATATGCCGTATCGTGGCCCAAAACTTTTTGAAAAAGGAAACGGGAAATATGAAAATAAATTTGTTGGAGAATTGGCTTCATTTTCTGGAACAGAAAAAATATATAAAGATAATGTTTGTGTGTATGAAGCAAGTTATATCGGAGGGTTTGTGGATTTTTAGATTAGTTTCAAGTTTTTAGTTTCCAGAAATACGGGTGGACACGAAGTGGCCACTCTCTAAATTTGAATTACGAGAACTTGACGTATTTCATTCCAAACTTGATTTGGAATCCAGTGTCTTAAATTATAGGGTTAATTAACATTTAGTGTTG
>DOZK01000021.1:8974-46943 GCA_003518045.1 Candidatus Nomurabacteria bacterium | reverse complement strand
TAGGTTGAGGGTTTAATTCAAGTGGCTTATTCCCAAAATCTCTATTTTATGTTAGTATATTTTGACTAGAAAGAAGAAATTCATACGTTTTTAAATTTTAGTGAATAAACAAAATGCGCGGTTAGCTCAGCTGGTAGAGCACTCGACTGATACTCGAGCGGTCCCTGGTTCGAATCCAGGACCGCGCACCAATTTAAAAGCCCCGATTAGGGGCTTTTAAATTGGTGCGCGGGAAGAAAGAGAACTACTTCTCTTTCGTCTGGATTCGAATGGTCGCAGTGATGTTTTGCTAGCAAGCAAAACCACGAGAGGCGGACTGCGAGTTCGTCGAGTGGCGACGAGACGAAACTTGTAGGAGAATCCAGGACCGCGCATTTAAAAGGTATTTTTTGTATTATCAAATTTATTTGATAATAACCTAGAAAAATGTATTATATAGACATGGACCTAAATAAAATACCTAAACAATTTTGTGACAATGTAAATATTGGATATAACCCAGAGACAGTTATTTTAGCTTTAGCATCAGGACAAAATTTATCAGTATTTGCTTTAACACCACAGCATGCAAAGCGTCTTTTGTTATCGCTCGGTCATAACATAAAAGAATTCGAGAAAAATTTTGGAGAAATAAAAACTGAGTGGTCACCAGGTATTCAAAGTCCAATACAAATAGTTGACTTAAATAAAAAATAATAATTAAAATAATATGGCGAATCTAAAATTAAAAGGTTGTTTTATTTCTGAAAGTGTAATCATTTCTAATGATGGTAAAGTTAGTATTATAAATTTATTTTCAGAAATAAAGACACAAGGATTTCCCGTTGTCTTTCCCCAATTTAGTGTTTTAATTAATATCTCTGGTGATGTTGGAGAATATCAAGAAATAGTAGAAATAATTTCATTGTCAGACAATAAAGTAATGGCAACAACTAAAGGATTGGTTAAAATAGAGGGAAAGGGTGGAAATAATTTTTTAGCAAATTTTAGGAATATTCCATTCACAAAAGAAGAAACTTATTGGATTAAAGTTACTGTTAATGGTTCTGTGGTTACTGACAAAAATGAAAATACTCTCGTTATTAAAAAAGTATTATAGTAGAATCATTTCACCTTTAAAAGAATTCTTTTTTAAAGATAAAAAAGGAAGTATGCCTATTATTGGTGATAATTTTAATTTTCAAACAAACTCCGAGAGTATCCCTAGTTCTAATGATGTATCTCTTGCCTTAATTGATATTTCTGTAAAACAAAAAGAAGTTATTCAGATTCTTCAAGAGGTTAAAGATATAAAGGAAGAAGCAAAAGACCTTCTCAAGGATGTTAAATATAAAGTTGGAGTACAAGAAAAGAAAATTGAGAGTATGAGTAGTCTGGTTTTTCTGGGTTTTTTCGTGTTGATACTAATGGTTGTGGGTTTATTGATGTCATATATACAGTTTATTTATTCTAATAATTTAGAATCTGTATCTAAATACGATATTTTAGATGAAAAAATAACAAATCAAAATATAGAGATGATACTGTTAAAAAAATGTTTAAAAACAGGGGCCTACGGTATTTGTTTTAATTAACTTATATTTTTTTATTTAATCACTCACTAAACCCATAATATATTTCAAAAGTACCTTTTTTCAAATCCTGTGTAACTGTAACTGCGGTGTTATCCAATAAAGAAAAGCATTTCGTGTACGAAGTGCTTTTCTTTTGCTAGTATAGAATCATGGAAATTCGGAAAGTCTCAATGAAAGAATACTCAGCACTTCGCGTCGGGGGAATGGGGGATTTGGTTGTGGTTAAAAGTGAAGAGGAGTTGAAGGATGCAGTGGAATATGCGGCGGCCGGAGGCCGCCGCATTCACATACTCGGCTCTGGCACCAATACCTACTTTGCCGAAGATCTTTCGAAATATCTTTTCTTAAAATTAGAAATCATTGGATACAAGATACAAGATACAGGAAGCAAGAAACAAGGAGGGTCTGATACGAATAACGAAAAACGAATAACGAATAACGAAGTATTTCTAACTACTTTTGCAGGTGAAACATTTGATGACATTGTGAAATATTCTGTCGAGCAAAATTTATGGGGAATAGAAAATCTTTCACATATTCCAGGGAGTGTTGGGGCAGCACCTGTCCAAAATATAGGAGCCTATGGAGTTGAATTAAAAGATACTTTAGTTTCAATTCGAGTTTTTGATATAGAAGCAAATTTGTTTAAGGATTTATTAAATAGTGAATGTGATTTTGCTTATCGTGATTCTTTTTTTAAACACAATCCAGGTAAATATATTATTATTTCCATCACTTTAAATTTAACAAAAGAATTTAAACCAGTACTCGAATATAAGCCACTAGACTCGCTACAAGGTAAGGCCGGTTTAACCTCAAAAGACGTCCGTGATTTAGTTATCGCCACTCGTCTCACAAAATTACCAGACTGGAAAAAGTTTCCAAATACTGGCTCATTTTTTAAGAATATAATTATCACAAAAGAAGAATGGGATACTTTAAAAATGACTTATCCAGATATGCCGGTCCATGAAGTCAGGGGTGGGTATAAAGTGCCTACTGCGTGGCTTATAGAGCATGTAGCAGATGCTAAAGGGCTAAAAGTGGGAGATGTAGGCACTTGGCCAAATCAACCCCTTGTAATCGTAAATTATGGCAATGCTGACGCGGAGGAAATAAATGAATTTGCTTCAAATATACAGAAAAAAGTTGAGGAAAAAACTGGTATAAAATTAGAAAGAGAAGTTGTATTTGTTAGGAGTTAGGAGTTGGGGGACAAAATATTCAATGAAGAAATATTAAATATTCAAAAAATACAAAACACTCACGTATTGTCATTCCAACGAAAGTTGGAATCCAGTGTCTACCCATGTAAATAATAATTTGCAAAAGTCATCTTTTTATGTTATTATACAGAAGTCGACAACACGTGAGGAAGTGTTGCCGATTTTTTGTTAATCCTCAAGCCGAGCGCAAGTCTCGGCATTTAAAATGGAAGTTCTTTAGTTATGCAGGCAACAGATAAAATAAAACTAAAAACCGGGGAGATTGAACCGACTACCACACAAGTGATTCGGGTCCCAAAACTAGAAGTGAAAATCATGACAAGTTTCCTTGGCATGTCTCTTCGCTCATTAAGGGATGTTCAACCACCTCCGAAAGTTGGTTACCCCAGTCACATTCTTTGTGAGGGATGTCGCGGAGAGTAATTTCTCCAACCCCAATCCAAAGCCCGTGGCACCCGCCCGGGCTTTTTCTTTGTTGACAAGATTTTTTATAATTGTTAGGGTAATTTTTAGAAGGAGGTATTGCCATGCAATCCAAAGTACAAAACGGTTTGGGTACCGTGCAAAAATCCAAAGTAGAGTGGTTCGGTAAAACCGTCCGAATGAAAGCGAACGTCCACACCCCTATGTTTGCTTCATATCGGGAAGGCATTTGGCGCACCCACCCAGTAATTATGGGGGAATCTACTTTCGATGTCATGAAGAATGGTGTCTTTGTTTCATCTGAACGCCATGACGATATACCGAAAAATTTTTCTGGAACATCAGGCGCGAGCTATTGCACTGACGTGGTGAAATTCAATCATCCACCAGAACTCCGAGGTATGTGGTTCCCACGTGACCAGTTTGAGCTTATTGAATGAACAACATCCCAGGGATGTTCGATGGCCACCTCCGCGTGGCCATTTTTTATGCTAGTATTTAATTTATGATAACAGGCACGCTTTATATTATTCCCACACCGATTGGAAATCTTGAAGATATAACTCTTCGAGCTATTCGTATTTTAAAAGAGGTGGATTTAGTTTTGTGCGAAAATACTTCCGTTACTCAGCGTCTTTTTAAAGAATATGATATCAATACTCCAACAAGTATTTTTTATGCACAAACAGGAATTAAAAATATTGAGAAATCTTTAGCTTTATTAGAAGAAGGAAAATCTATTGCATTAGTGTCTGACGCTGGTACTCCAACTATTTCTGACCCAGGAGTTCTTTTGGTTGATAGAGTAAGAAATGAATTACCGGACGTTGCTGTTGTGGCTTTACCTGGAGCGTCAGCTCTTATTACAGCACTCGCATCATCTGGTATCTCATCTTCCAATTTTACATTTTATGGATTCATGCCACACAAAAAAGGAAGAGAAACATTATTTAAAACAATTAAAGAAAGTGAAATGACTTCTGTGTTTTACGAATCAGTACACAGAATAGAAAAAACTTTAGAATCTTTAGTAGAAATATTAGATCAACCCGCCGTCGAGGCAGGAGAAAAAAGAAGAGTCGTTGTTGCCAGAGAGCTTACAAAAATTTATGAAGAAATAGTGAGAGGAAGCGCGAAAGAAGTTAAGGAACATTTTAATAATCACAAAGATCATTTGCGTGGAGAATTTGTAGTTATAATAGAGGGCTGTAAGTAGATAATATAACCAATTTTTAATTTAAAATTTTTAATTTTTATTTATTAAATACTAAATGCATGACCGCGCCTACGGCGCGGTCATGCATTAATTATTTGTATTTGTGTCATTCTCGTGAAGGCGGGAACCTGCCTCGCCGGCGGGCGGGTCTAGTGTTCTATTTTAGACACAGACCTGGATACCCGCCTGTGCGGGTATGACAACACAATACACATTAGTTTCGTAATTTTAAGTATTTTCATTAAAAATTGAAAATTAAAAATTAAAAATTGGCTCAGATAAAGGCAACTATTTTCAAGCTTTTAACCACTTCCGCTTACTTACGACATGTTGTATACTACCCCCATGTCACCTTTAGGAATTCAACGAACCATCGCTATCCTCCTTTTTATTTCTCCTTGGATTTTTATTCCTGGTATTTACAAAGACATCTTTTTTATCATCGCAGGTATTTTACTTTTCGTCAGCACGCTTGATTTAAAGAAACGCCCAAAAACTTTTGAAGACCCACATGAAGAAAGTGTTATAGAAACTCCTAAAGTAGCATGAGAATTAAAATTAGTATTGCTACTTTTTTAATTATTCTTTTTTTCTGGATAGCAGATGGTGGGTATCGCCATGTGGCATTTTTAAATAATATCGGAAGTTTTGTTTACACAGCAAGTTCGACTAATCCTTTTAAAATAGAAACCCTATTAGGTTCAAAAACAGTCAAAGCCGAAGAAGAAATAAAACCTGAGGAAAATAAAGCAACGAGTACAGTGCGAATAGTTACTCATATTAAAACACCAGAACATGTAAAAGCAATTTATATGTCGAGCTGGGTTGCTGGCTCGCCATCTTTTAGAGATAAACTTGTAAAAATAGTTGACGACACAGAAATAAATGCAATCGTAATAGATGTGAAAGACAATACCGGAGTTATTTCTTGGGAAGGACGTGTTAGAGATTTGAATGAATTTATTGATGAGTTACATGCAAAAAATATTTATTTAATAGCACGCGTCGCAGCTTTTCAAGATCCACTTTATGTAAAAAAGTTTCCCGATGAAGCAGTACTCTCGAAAAAAACTGGAGGAATTTGGAAAGACCACAAAGGTATTCCATGGGTAGATTCTGGGTCAACAAAAATGTGGAGATATATTGAAAATATTTCTAAAGATGCTTACGCGCGAGGATTTGATGAAGTCAATCTTGATTATATTCGCTTCCCTACAGATGGGGCTTTGGCAGATATGTCATTTCCAATTTCAGGAGAGAGGGCAAGGATCAGTAAGTCTGCAATTATTGGGGATTTTTATCGCTATATAACTGAAGCACTTCACAAAGAAGGCATACCAGTCTCAGGGGATTTGTTTGGAATAATTATGATTACAAAAGTAGATATTGCTGTGCTTGGTCAAGATATGCATACAGCACTTGAAACTTTTGATTATGTTTCGCCTATGATTTACCCTTCGCATTTTTATGCCGGCACTAATGGATATAAAAATCCAGCAGAACATCCAGGAGAAATTATTTCTTATTCAATGAAGAAGGGGATAGAAATTGCAGATGAAGTTGCAAGTAGTACTGGACAAGCCACAAGCACAGTGCTCGCGAAGTATAGACCTTTTTATCAAGACTTTGATATGGGAGCAACATATACCGCCGAGATGGTGAGAGCGCAGATAACAGCAGGAGAGAAATTGGGAATTGAATCGTGGATGCTTTGGGATCCTTCTAACCACTACACGCCATCTGCCCTCAAAGGAGCTGATTAATATTCAATGAAATAATTTTCAATATTCAAACAAATGCAAATACGTAGTTCTATCTATTTTAGATATTGATTATTGTTTCATTGAATCCCTCTTAGGGTTCATTCCCCGCAGCTTGCTGCGGGAATTGTGTCATCCTCGCGAATGCGGGGATCCAGTGTCTGTACCTGGATCCCAGGTCAAGCCTTGGATGACACAAGATACCTCACCTGCTTGCTGCGAGGTAGTTCATTATTATTTTTGTTTTCTCCAAATAGATTCTGGAATTCCAGATTGGGCAACGATACCTTTCATTGTTCCGGTCTTAATTATTTTTTTCTTCGGAACAGTAACCATTCTTGGTGTTCCATTATAAACTCCACAAAAGTAAAAATGATCACCCCTTGAATGTATTTCTTGAAAATGAAAAGTTTTTAAAAAAGTAACAACTTGTCTATATGACCAGTTGTTCAAACCTTTAGGCATAAGCTGCTAAGTTAAGAGTTCCAAAATAAAAAGGGCTGGGGGTATTACGAATAGCTTTTTTGTTTTGCCCTACACTCCAAACATTTTCGTATTCTTTTAATGGAGTTTGATTTAAAGGGAAAGGTCTAATGTTAGCTTTTTTTACAGCTTCTACATAACCTTCAATTGCTTCTTGAAGCCCATGCATAACTTCTGAAAAGTTAGAACCAGTTTCAACAATATTAAATTCAAGAGCAACAGCATACCATAGCTTGCCTTTTTTAAAGCTTACAACGCGCACTTCTCCTTTTTGTACAGAGTTTTTCATATATCTATTATAATAGTCTGTTTATTATAATTTTACAAGTTGTACACAAAAAGGTAGGATAAGTCTTATCGTAAGAGTGGATTCCTACTCTTCGATTTTGTTTGACTGGAGAAAATGATGGCTAAAATCTTAAGTCTTGATAGTCTCAAGACTTTAAAACCTGAGTTCGTGGTGCCAATTAGTGAGATGAGCCCCGAGGAGGTATTGAACCTCTTTTTGTATCTTAAGGCTGGACACGCCGATGAGGTCAATGAAAAGGGAACTAAGCTGGGACTGCCAGCCGAACTTCGTGTTTTGCAAGGTAATATCGAGGAGTTCCTTGTGGGGTGTATCAAGGTTACTCGCGGTATTGCCGCGAAGGCCCAAGATCTACTTGATTTGAATCATTCGCCAGAAATCGCACCCCAGGCACAGGGACCGATAGATCCAAACTCGGTACATAAGGACATGTAAGCAAGTTCCGGTGGGCGTTGCCAACCTTAATTTGTGTGTTCAATCATCCTCGGGTGCTGTCGCAAGACGGCCCCTTTTTTATTTTGTCTAGTGAGGAGCTAAATAGAAAAGTACTCTTTTATATTTAGTCCGAGCGACGACATAAAAAGGTTCAAATACCGCGTAGCTTGCTACGCGTTAGTACGAGCGAAGCGAGTTCCTAAAATACCTCGTCAGCTTGCTGCGAGGAACCTTTATTGTTTTGTATTTTTTTTAAAATTTTAAATTATTGTAATTTGTCGTGTCATTCCCGCGAAGGCGGGAATCCAGGTCTGTCTTTTTTGAAAATTGGATATTGAAAATTAATTTAAGCATCTCGTATTTTCTTTGAATATTGAAAATTGTCTCATTGAATATTTTTCCCCTTTACCTCTTCGTATCTACTGGTCACTGTCCACTGCTCACTGTATACTATATTCCATGTCCGACAAGGAAATCATTAAAGAAAAAGTTACATATATTGGTAAAGTTGACTTCCGCAATAAACAACTTACTTTTGGTATAAAAGAAAATGACAGGACTCGACATACTTATGTAATCGGTAAAACTGGTATGGGTAAATCCGCACTTCTTGAAAATTTAGCTATTCAAGATATAAATAACGGCGAAGGTGTTTGTTTTATTGACCCTCACGGTTCAACAGCAGAAAAATTACTGGATCATATTCCAGAAGCACGTGTAAAAGACGTTATTTATTTTGCACCTTTTGATAGCGATCATCCACTTGGATTAAATGTTTTGGAACAAGTAGCGCCAGACAAGCGTCACTTGGTGGCAAACGGTCTTATGGCAGCGTTTAAAAAACTTTTCCAAGATCAGTTTTCTGCACGTATGGAATATATTTTAAATAATATTATTCTTGCTCTTCTTGAAAATGAAAATCAAACATTACTCGGAGTAAATAGAATGTTAACAGATAAAGAATATCGAAAGTTTATTGTTTCAAATGTTACTGACCCAACAGTTCGTGATTTTTGGGTAAATGAATATGCAAATTATACAGACCGCTTCGCTGCTGAGGCCGCTCCTGCTATTCAAAATAAAGTTGGACAATTCGTAGCCAATCCACTCATTCGTAATATTATCGGTCAGCAAAAAACTTCTTTTGATTTACGTGAAGTGATGGATAATAAAAAAATTTTAATAGTTAACTTGTCAAAAGGGAAAGTAGGTGAGAGTAATGCAAATCTTATTGGTTCACTTTTAATTACAAAAATATATTTAGCAGCAATGTCGAGAGCGGACGTTGGTCCTTATGAATTGGAAAAGCTACCACCATTTTATTTTTATGTGGATGAATTCCAAAACTTCGCCAATGAATCTTTTGCAAGTATTTTATCTGAAGCTAGAAAATATAATTTAGCTCTCACAGTTGCCCATCAATATGTAGAGCAAATGACCGATGAAGTGAAAGCCGCAGTTTTTGGAAACGTTGGTACCATGATTGCTTTTCGAGTTGGTGCCGCAGATGCCGAGATTTTTGAAAAAGAATTCGCCCCGTATTTTATATTAGATGACATTGTAAACCTCTCGGCTTATCAGATTTATCTTCGTCTTATGATTGACGGTGTCGGTTCAAAGCCGTTTTCAGCGCATACACTTCCACCAATCAGACAGCCAGATAATTCTTTTGCAGAAGCAGTTGTTGCGTCCTCAAGATTACGTTATAGTAAAGCAGTATCCCAAGTAGAAGAAGAAGTTGCGGAGTTTTATAAACCAAAAGAAAAAGTTGTTGAGCCAAAAAAAGAGCATCATCCAAAAGAGGAAGGTAAATATGTAAAAGTAAGAGAAATAAAAAAAGATACCCCACTTCCACAAAATAACCATGTGGAAAATAATGAAAAAGAAAAAGTTGTTGAGCCAAAAAAAGAAATTCATCGAGAAAGTGTGCGGGACAATGGCCGAGACAATAATAGAGAAACTCATCGAGATGAAAATAGAAAGGGAAGTAACGGAAGAGGTAATGACAGAAGAGATAATAATAAACAATTCTATAAACCAGAAGACAATAAAGTGAAAGAAGTTATTTTAGATAAGCCTAAACATTTTGATGACAAGCCAGCCATCTCTCTTAAAGAAGCCTTAGCTCGCGCTATGAGTGAGAACAATGCAATAGTTGAAGATGTTAAAAAAATAAATCTGCCAACTAGCGGAGAAAAAAGTGAAAGCGGTGAAAAAGAAATTCCCGAAGAGGTCTTGCGAAAGATTATCGGAGACGAATAATTTTAAAATGAAAAAGATTTTCTCACTTTTACTTTTTATAAGTGCTGTAACTCAAGCAAATGCGCTTATTATTAGTGAGGTGATGTCTAATCCAACAGGTGTTGATGATGGTCGTGAATGGATAGAAATTTTTAATAACACTGCAAATAGTGTAGACCTCTCAGCTATGACTATTTCCATTAAAGGTGCTACAGCAATTGCTGTAACACCGCTCTCAGGTGGAACAAATTTAACACCAGGTGGTTATGCGATTATTGGCTCTATTGTTAGCGGGTCTACAAAATTTTTACAAGATTATCCAACATATAATGGGCCACTTTTTAAAAGTGGAATTGGTCTAGTTAATACCGGTGTTACATCTATTGATATTAAATTATCTGGTTCGATAGTTGATTCTCTTTCATCATACACAGCCGCAAAAGATTCTTTTACGCTTTCTTTGGTTAGTGGAAGTTTTGTATCGAGTAACCCAACTCCAGGCGCTGAAAATCAAGCCGTAACTTCTTCAGACTCTGGAAATAATGCAACCTCAACAAATACCCAACAAACAATTCAAGCACAATCCGCGCCATCTCCCGATATTGTTTTATACATGCCATTTGAAAAAACTGTAGTTGCTGGAGCGGATTCAAATTTTACAACTTACGGAATGACTCGCGGAGGAAATAATATAGAAGGTCTAACTTTTTCTTGGTCATATGGTGATGGTGGACAAGGCGAGGGGACTACAACTTTGTATCGTTATGTTTATCCTGGAAGATATTTAGCAAAAGTCGAAGCAGGTAATGGCCATGTTTTGGGTAATGCTAGTATGAAAATCCGTGTCGTATCACCAGACATTGCAATTACAAAAGTAGATACTGGAAAGTACGGTCTTTATGTAGATATTTATAATCCAAATAATTATGATTTAGATTTATCACAATGGAAACTTTCTTTTGATGGTAAAGCTTTTCCTTTTCCAAAAAATACAATAATTTTAGGAGGGGAGACAACACATTTCTCTGGTATAGCTATGGGATTTGCTAGTACAACAATAAATCAAAATAGTGTTGTAAAAATATTATTTCCAAATTTAGAAGAAGTTGTCAGTTATACATTACCGAATTCATTAAATCAAAATTTAATCGGTATTGTTGCCGGAGTTGCTACTTCAACTATTTTAATCCCGTCAAATCAACTTTCAGAAAAATTACCAAGTAGCACCTCAACCAAAATTTTAAATAAATTAATTACAAATAAAATAATTACAAAACAGTATTTATCTAATCAAAATCTTGGAACATCATCACTTAAAACATCTTCCTCTTCCGCAACCCTCCTAACAAACCAATCTAGTAAACCAAAAGACACCCGCCTAATCACCTGGTTTAAGTCCTTATTTAAATTTTAAAAACGGAAAACAATTTTTCCAAGGCAGGGCCTTGGAGTTCGCACGGGTTACTGCGTAGTTTGTGTCATCCCAGGCTTGACCTGGGATCCAGTGTCTAGATTTCTTTGATTCCAAGGCCTTGCCTTGGAATTTGTTAAAAAGACTGAAAAAAAGAAATCCTTGTAATTCAAGGGTTTTTCTTAAAAAGTAGAGAAAAACACATACAAAACCTTTACTTTTTTCTTATAATCTTATGTAATCTTGCATATGGTGTATATAAGATTATGAAGATTAAATTAAAAGGAGAAATGGTTGTTGAACTAACTACTTCACATAATAGAAACCCTCATTAATTTTTTTAAGATATTAAATCACTAGGAGTCATTACTTTTGTGGTTGCAGCTGGATATTTTTTTAAGAATGTTTTAAAAGATACATCTTGAGTACTCCATTTACATTCTATAGCTTCAATTTTTTGATTGGTAACTTTAATAATATCAATTTCTAGTTTTGTATCAGTTCTCCAAAAATATATTTTTGGTGGGAATGTTTCCAGAGAACCTGTTTTCCATTGTTCAGCAATACAAAAATTTTCAAACAAAACACCTTTATCGACACGGTCTTCAAACGGAGTTTCGAGGGCGTCTATTATGGCATTACGAATCCCTGTATCAAGGAAAAAAACTTTAAAAGCTTTCTTTAGCTCGTTACGATGATTACGAGAGAAAGAATACACTCGTTGTATAACATAAGACTGTTCTAAAAGAGTTAAATATTTTTGGACAGTTGTTCGACTTGTGCCAAGTGATTTAGAGAGTTCATTTATAGATACAATTTGTCCGATCTGGTATGCTAGTAATTTTAATAAATCTTCGAAAATTTGTGGGTTGCGTATTGATTCAAAAATATATACATCTTTATAAAGATAATTTGTAGTAATGTTTTTTAAAAGATTTTCACGTGTATTTACATCATCTTCTCCTACTATAGCTGGATAAACACCCAGACGTAAGTATTCATTAAATTCGTCTCTAGAGATTTTTTTTATTTTACATATTTCTGAAAGAGAAAGAGGGTATAAGGTAAATTCAAAGGATCTTCCCGTTAGAGGTTCATTTATTTTGTTTGCAAGATCAAATGAAGACGAACCCGTTGTTATTATTTGTACATCTGGATAGGTGTCAATAAAAACTTTTAAAATAGCTCCTATATTTTGAATTGTTTGAGCTTCATCAAAAACAACAATTTTTTTATTCCCAATGAGTTCTTTTAATATATCGGGGTTACCAATAACAAAGTGTTTACGTACACTAGCTGTTTCACAGTTGAAATATTCTCCAGAATCACCAAACTCAGAGAGAATTTTTTTTGCCAATGTGGTTTTGCCAGCCTGACGTGGACCAAAAATTAGAATCGCTCTTTTTTTGAAAAGTAATGATTTAATTCTTGGCTCTATTGAGCGATTGAAAGTAGTCATACCTATATTATAGGAAATTGCCAGAAAAAAAGCAAATTCCTTTTTTTGGTAAAATATCTATATTTTCCAATGTTTTTTTTCATGTTATTTTTATAAATTTAACTTAATATAAGACTTTTTTAATTTTTTGTATCACAGTGATACAAAAAAAGACATGTTTTAAGATGATTATGAGTCTCACCAGAGTTCTAACTCTAAGTGCAACCCTTTTAACAAACCTTGTAATCAAAGCCAAAGACACCCGCCTAATCACTTGGTTTAAGTCCTTATTTAAATTTTAAAAATTATTTAATAACACCCAGCTTAATTCCAACTTTTTTAAAAGCGAATAATGCTTTTTCTAAATCTTCTTCAGTAAGAGACGCCGAAATCTGCGTTCGTATTCTAGCTTGTCCTTGTGCGACAACAGGGTAAAAAAATCCTCTTACATAAACACCCTCATTAAAAAGTTCTCTGGCAAAATCTTGTGCAAGCTTTGCATCATATAGCATAACAGGAATAATTGGAGTATTTCCATTTTTTATATCAAACCCTAAATTAATTAATGATGCACGCCAGTACTCAGACATTCGTATTAGTTTTTCTTTAAGAGTAAAATCTTTATCTATAATTTCTAAGACTTTAATTGTGGCAGAAACAACAGCTGGCATAAGTGTATTTGAGAAAAGATAAGGTCTTGCTCGTTGGCGAAGTAGAGAAATAATTTCTTTTTTTCCAGAAATACAACCACCATTTGCTCCCCCCAATGCCTTCCCAAATGTTGTAGAGATAATGTCTACTTTATCTATGACATTAAAATATTCTGGAGTACCACGACCAGTATTTCCTATTAATCCCGTAGCATGAGAATCATCTACAAAAACTAGCGCTTCATATTTTTCGGCGAGCGTCACTATTTCATCTAATTTTGCCATATCTCCGTCCATAGAAAATACTCCATCTGTAACAATCATTTTTATTCTTGAATTAGAATTTGCGAGCATTTTTTCGAGTTCTACCATGTCAGAGTGTGGGTAAATCAATCGCTCAACTTTTTTCGCAAGACGTTCACCATCGATAATGGAGGCATGTACTAATTGGTCAGAAAAAATTGCATCCTCTTCATTAAGTAAAACTTCAAATATAGCAGCGTTAGCATCAAAGCAAGAACTAAATAAAATAGTATCCTCTTTTCCTAAAAATGAAGAGACCTGTTCCTCGAGCTTTTTGTGGAGGTCTTGTGTGCCACAAATAAAACGTACAGAGCTTAATCCAAATCCATAATTATCTAATCCATTTTTCGCGGCAGCTATAACATCCTTATGTGAAGCTAATCCTAAATAATTATTTGAACAAAAATTAAGAACATTTTTGTTAATTGAGCCTTGTGGAAACTGTACAGATATTTCTCCACCTTGAGGGGAGGTGATTATATATTCATCTTTATACAAACCGCTCTCTTTTATTTCGTTAATAACATCTGCGTATATTTTTTGTGCTTTTTTATATGACATGTTTTTAATTTTTATTGCTTTGCATTTTTGTCACGCCAGATAGCATTTCCTTAACCGTTTTTTTAATATCAAAGACGGGTTTCCATTTCCAGTCTTTTTTAGCCTGCCTATCATCAATGGAGTTTGGCCAAGAGTCTGCAATTGATTGCCTGATGTCAGTAGCGTGTTTCATTTTAAGCGGAATATTTTGTTTGCGTATTGCCGTAGCCAATAATTCTGGAGTACAACTAAAACTAGAAATATTATAACTTGTACGAATTGTTATTTTTTTCGCATCAACCCCCATAATATCGATAGTTGCTTTAATGGCATCATCAATATACATCATTGGAAGAGCCGTATTTTTATTTAAAAAGCAAGTGTAATTTCCTGTACTAAGAGCGTGCCAAAATATATCTATCGCGTAATCAGTTGTACCGCCACCAGGAAGAGTCTTCCAACTTATTATTCCAGGATAACGAACGCTTCTAACATCTACTTTATATTTTTTAAAATAATATTGGCAAAGAAGTTCACCAGAGACTTTAGTTACACCATAAATAGTCGTTGGCTCAAGAATTGTTTTTTGAGGAGTTTCATCTTGTGGAGTTGTCATTCCAAATACAGCTATAGAGCTTGGCCAAAAAACTTTAAGATTATATATTCTTGCGCATTCTAAAATATTTCTTAGTCCTTCAATGTTGACAGACCAAGCAAGTTCTGGATTTTGTTCCCCGGTAACAGAAAGAAGAGAGGCCAAATGATATATCTCAGTAATTTTATATTTTTTTACGGTGTCTTCTATAAGTTTTTTATTAACAACATCACCCTTAACATATAAACCCTTATAAACCAGGTTTTCTTTTTTATCAAGAATAATCACGCTATTTTTACCATACTTCTTTTCTAGTGCAGGTACCAATTCTGATCCAACCTGTCCAAGTCCTCCCGTAACAAGAATTTTTTTCTTCATAAAATAAAATATAACTCTATATTAGCACTATTAAAAGAAATATGGAAAATGTATGAAATAGTTTGGTTTAAGATAAAAATATTGCTATTATTCTTTCCATGGATATAGAAAATAAACATTTATGCACTCTTTGTGATTCACTCGCAGATATGACTTTTCGTGGGATGGAAGGCTACGTAAAAGGTACAAAATTTAATGTTTACGAATGTAAAAATTGTCAGTCATCTTTTGTTGACCCAATGAGTAATTTGAAAGAGCAATACGACATTATTTATGGTGGTGATACAACTAAAGATGCTGGCTATAATTACTATTATTATTTAGCCAATGGTGTAAAGAAATTAAGTAATCCATTAAAAGACCTCTCTAATTATAGTGCGATATTTTGGGGTGTAATAAAAGCTATTAAAGATAGAAAAATAAATAATGGGGCAAAAATGCTAGAAGTTGGTTCTGGTCTTGGATATTTAACTTATGCTTTTAATAAAGCAGGATATGATTGTGAAGGACTTGATTATTCAGATACTGCCACTGATTTTGCAAATAATTTTTATGGTAAAAAATTTTTTCAAGGTACAGTAGAAGATTTTTCATTAAATCATTTGTCTGTTTATGACGTCATTGTTGCTACAGAAGTTATTGAACATGTTGTTGACCCAAATCTTTTTGTTAAAAATATAATGAATATGTTAAAGCCGGGTGGTACCTTAATTATTACTACACCAATAAAAGATATTCACCCGACTGGTACTATTTGGGAGACAAATCCAGCGCCAGAGCATTTGTGGTGGTTTACAGAAAAAGGGATAAAGGAAGTTGGTATGAAAAATAATGCTGTAGTTTCTTTTATTGATTTTACAGAATATACAAAAAATAAAGTCTGGAGTGTTAATTTAGGAACAGCAAATACAGCACCAAATAAAGGACAGGTTGTAGATAAAGATGGGCACTTAATAAATCTTAGGAAGAAGGGGTATAAAGAAAAAGTTATGAGTATAATACCGGCTTGGTTATATATGAAATTAGTAATTTTCTATCATAATTTAAGATTTTTGCAAAAAAATAAAACGCCGACTAGATATATGTATGGTATGTGCGCTGTCTTTATAAAGAATTAATTCCTCCAAAGTGCTTCGTAGTAATATTTACATATTTCTATACATAGTCCACGGAATGCAAAAAAGTATAAAGCTAAATATCTAATAATTTTACCTTTAGACAAACCCCGTATTAATTTATGTTGTTCTTTATATAGTCCTATGTGTAGCGGAGTAAATCTATGTTTTAAATTTACCCGTGCATTTCCTTGAAGCATTCCACGAGCTTTTATAATTTTGTGTCCGGAATTATGCTTACTTAAATTATCAATTAAAAGAAATGATTTCAATGATACAGCACATTTTATTTTTGGAGTGTGTACGGTATTATGGGCTGTAATTCTATACAAAAAATCTAATTCATCTCCACCAAAAAATAAATGATGGTCATATAACCCAATTTCATCAAAGAAAAATCTACTAAATAAAATAGTTCCGCCATGAGGCGCATCTATTTGAGGTAGGGGGTTTTTTAATATTTCCTCAGCAATTTTATTTCTTAACAGTGGCGAACTTTCTTTTAGTAAAAAAGTTTCATTATCTAATTTGTATCCAAGTCCTAATTCATTTTCATTTATACTAGCTGGCACACCTAGCGCGTCTATATTATTATGGACGGCATCTTCCAACATTTGCGAGAAAAATCCTTCTTCAAAAATTAAATCATTATTTGTAATACAGAAATAATCATATCCAGTCTCTAAGGCTTTTTGTATTCCCATATTTATAGCATAAGCATAACCATAATTTTCATCATTTGAAGTAATATCAATATCAAAATTTTCTCTTTGAGTTTCTTTAAAATTTTCTAACTCTTTTAAAGTCTTATCTTTAGAATTATTATCTACAAAAAATATACCAGATAAAATTTCTCTATTTTTTATAAGAGAAGGCAGGAAAAAAGATAAGTTTTTTTCTGCATTATAAGTTACAGTTATGAGAGCAACTTTTTTCATATTAGTTTCATTTTATCATATATTTAATAGAAAAAATGTGATAGAATCCTTTATATATGAAGATTTCTAGGATTCTTAATTTTTTAAGAAAATACTATAAACACCCAGTTTATCTTTTAGCTTATGGCTTCTATCTTTTCCAAGGTTCTTTTATAGCTGGCACTAAATTTTTTAATCAAGAAGAATTTGTAAAAGAGATAAAAAAGGGAAGGTCATTTCTTCGCTTGAATGAGGGGGAGATGCATCTTATAAATGGTGGTAGAATTCATTATCAAAGATATGAAAAAAATCTTGAAAAATCTTTTAGAGAATTAATAAAAAATTATAGGGATACAGCGCCATATATTATTGGTCTTGCTAAAATTTATGTTAATGAGACTAACACTGAAGCCAAACTAGATCCCAAAAAAGGGATAGCACATTTATATACTTGGATGCCTATTAAAGTTATGTATAAAATTGCTTTCCCAAAAAATGTTAAATATGGAGATGCACATGCTTTCTACTATGATAATTTTTTTCAAGAAAATATAGAAGAATATTTGATGGATAAATACTTAATAGTCGTTAGTAATAAAAATAGTATTCAAGCTTTTAAAGAAAATAAAAATATACCTTTCACAAAAGTTTTTTTCGTAGAAACTCCTAGTGAAAATTCCTATGCTTCATATGGCAAAATTTATAGTGATATAGAAGAAATACTAAAGACTGTACCAAAAGATGAAAAGCCTGTACTATTAATTTCAACCGGACCAGCTAGTAAACAGTTAGTATATGAGTTTTCTAAAAAAGGAATTACTGGGTATGATATAGGGAAGGGGTTAGAGGTATTATACAAAAATGAATCTATTCAAAAACTTATTTAAGCAGGATATTTTTAAGCAATTGTCTTGGTATACTTTTGCACAAATTGTGGTACAAGGGTCTGCATTTTTGAGTGCAATTATTGTAACTCGCTATCTTGGCCCAATTAATTTAGGTCTTTATAGTTTCGTTCAAAATTATGTAGGCACGCTCTTAACAGTCGGTGGTGGAATGGATTTTTATTTTACTTGGAAAATAGCAAAGAGTGATAATCATTTTAGAGATGTACAACAGTTTATAGGGTATAAGTTTTCTATTTATTTACTTTTAACAATTTTTGGATTATTTTCAGCATGGATTATTTTACCAAGAGATATTGCCTTTATGATAAGTATAATGCTTGTACCAGCATGTATTAATTCATTAAGTGTTTTTTCTTTGTACTTAACAGCAACGGATAGGGCAAGATTTATGTCGATGATACAAATAGTGTCATCAGTATCTCTGCTTTTAATTAAAATTGTACTTGTATTATTGAAATCCCCACTTTATTCTTTTGTCGTTGTGGCAGCAGTTGATTCTGCAATTGGTGGTGTATTAATTTTAATTATTTTAATTAGAATGTCAGAATGGAAACACTTTTTAAAGTCATTTGAAATTCCTTCTTTTTTTAAATCAATTTCTTTTTTGTATTCTATTCGTTTAAGTATTATCGCGATTATTTTTTGGCAACTACTTCTTCGGGTGGATCAACTTATTCTTGCAACATTTTCAAATGCTTATACATTAGGTATTTATTCAGCCGCAGTAAAAATAGCAGAAGTACCAAATTTTCTGGCTGGGGTTTTATCTGCTGCCCTTATTTCTCGTATGGCTTATATTTCTACACAGAAAGATGAAGAATCAAAAAAGAAATTACATAAAATTATGACTTCTTATTTTTTAGTGGGTAGCCTTATTGCTCTTGGAATAATTGTTTTTGCTCCATTAGCTATTCATATTTTATATGGTGAAAGATTTGCTGAGTCCGTTGTTGTTTTGCGGGCCTACGCACTATCTATTCCTTTTATGTTTATGAATTATTTCTTCCTTGGTATGTATGGAGCTCGTGATAGACAGCATCATCAGATTGGTATATTCGGATTCGCTGTATTTATAAACATTTTTTTAGTTTATGTTTTAACACCGAGATTTGGACTTACAGGAACAGCACTTGCAACATCTATTGCCTATATGGTGGCAGCCTTTGGATTTTATTTTAATTTAGAAAATAAAAAATAATGAAACAATCTTTTCCTATTTTTGTAATAAATTTGCCAAGAGATATAGCTCGCAAACAGAAGATAGAAAGCCATTTAAAATTTATTGGTGCAGAGTATGCTATTATTGATGGATTTTATGGTGATAATGAAAGGGTTGTAGAAAGATATAGTGAAGAGAAGACTTTGAAGGAGCAAGGCAAATCTCTTTTAACAGGGGAAAAGGGATGTGCGTTTTCGCATGCGTTTATTTATGAAAAAATTATAAAAGAAAATATTCCTTATTCTGTTATTTTGGAAGACGATGCTATTCTTCCACCAGATTTTATTGATATAGTTGAAAGAGAAATTAATAAAAAAAATAAAAAATGGGACTGGCTTTCATTTGATTATCGTTATGTGGGTTTAATTTTTTTTAAATCTTGGCTTATCGCCACATATAAAACAATAAGACAAAATCCAAGCTTCTTTTTTTATGCTTGTATTAAATTACCGTATATGTTCTTTCTTTCTTTCTTTGAAACTTCTAGGGATTTTATTGCCAGAAAAATTATTTCATATAGAGGACCAAAATATTTCTTTAGACCGCTTTATAATGCTGGAGCATATATTTTGACTTTAGATGGGGCGAAGAAATTACTACCCCTTACTAACCCTCTCTGTATGAGTGCCGATAGGACGCCGAACGTGGCCCGTTTGAAAGCCGGGTTTCATTTATATGGGTATGTACCTCTTTTAGTTCATCAGAATAGTGAGTTTGAAAGTAATACAATTCGTTCAGATATCGAATGGTTATCAATAGATAAATAAGGAAAAGAAGTAAAATAAATATGCTATAATCGTCTTTAATGAGTGATTATATTCTGGGAGTAAATTTCGGACATGATGCAACTATAACCCTTATGAAAGATGGGGAAATAGTCGAATCGATGTCAGAAGAGCGTCTTTCTCGTCAAAAGAAACACATTGGATTTCCACATTTTTCTCTTGCATATATAAAAGAAAAATATAATTTAGAAAAATTTGATTATGTTTTTGTTGATGGAATAAAATTAGGTGCTCATATTGTGAATACTACGAAAGATAATGCTGATTATCGTAATCGTATAAATAAAGGGAAATGGTTTATAAAAGCCGTTGCAGTTAAATTGCCGTTTATTAAAATCGTATATAAAATACAAGATTTTTTATTTTCACTTAAAGTTATTGTTTCTGGAGTAGAAAAGAAAACTAAAAAATATTTAGAAGAGCAATTCCCTGGAGCGTCTATCATAGAAGTTCCACATCATCTATCTCACGCTTGGGCATCTTTACCTTTTATGGAAGATAAAAATAAGCGTAGAATCATTTTTGTTTTAGATGGTGAGGGGGATACTTTTTGTGGTTCAATAAATCTTTTTGAAAATGGAGATATAAAAGTTTTACATATTTTTGAAAGAGGAAATTCACTTGGACTTTTGTATGCTTCTTTTGTTGATTTACTGGGAATGTCTCGCAATGAGCATGAGTTTAAAGTAATGGGTCTTGCGCCTTATGCAAAAAAAACTTCAGGGGAAAAAGTTTATGAAAAATTAAAAGAGATATTGTGGTTTGATGAAAATACAATGCAGTTGGTTTCAAAAATAGATACAAGAAGAGCGACACCGTATTTAATAGCGAATGATTATTATCAATATCGATTTGATTCTTTAGCATATGGTATACAAAAACTTACTGAGGAAATAGTAAAAGACATGGCACGTTTTGCTATGAAGAAATACAATTGTAGTGATTTAGCTGTTGGTGGGGGAGTATTTATGAATGTGAAAGCGAATCAATATATTTCCGAAATGCCAGAAGTAAACTCACTGCTCTTAGTCCCTTCTTGTGGGGACGAATCACTTTCAATAGGAAATGCTTTGTACGGTTATTCTGTTTTGTACAAAAATGATTTATCTGGTTTAAAAAAGTTGGAACATCTATATTTAGGTGGAGAGTATTCTGACGAAGAAATAAAAAAGGTAATTGATGAATATGAATTTTGTAAAAAATGTGATGTAAAATATTTTGACCCAAAAAGTGAAAATACTATAGAGAAAAAAGTTGCAGAGATTTTAGCTGGGAATAGTGTGGTCGGAAGATTTAAAGGTCGTGCTGAGTGGGGGGCAAGAGCCCTCGGTAATCGTTCCATTTTAGCTAATCCATCATCACATGATAATGTAAAATTAATTAATGAAATGATAAAAGGGAGAGATTTTTGGATGCCGTTTGCAACTTCACTTTTATATGAGAGAAGACATGATTATCTAATTTTGAATAAAGACGAATATGCACCATATATGGCAATTACATTTCCAACTAAAGAATTAGCCCACAAAGAATTAATCGCAGCACTTCATCCTTATGATTTAACTTCACGCCCACAAATGGTGAAGAAAGAAGTTAATCCGGAATATCATGCATTAATTTCTGAATATGAGAAATTAACTGGTTCTGGCGGTATTCTAAATACTAGTTTTAATTTGCATGGTGAGCCAAATGTAGAAAAACCATATGATGCACTTCGTACATTTGAGCTTTCTGGGCTTCCACATTTAGCAATAGGAAATTATTTAATTTCAAAAAAGATTTAACAATATTATATGAAACAATATCTTCCAATTCGTGTAAGGGTAAAATTCTTTATTAAGAAAATTCTTCCAGCAAGACTTTTTAATTTTGTTAAATCAGTATGGGTTAATCTTTTTGCTCGTTTTGTCGGGGACAATAATATACTTGCAAAATATGAAGCCATATTTTTATCAAAGTTTCCAAAAGTAGTACAAGCGGGGCCATTTGAGGGGATGAAATATGTTGATAAAGCTGTTGGAAGTTCTTATCTACACAAACTTATTGGTTCATATGAGGCAATTCTACATCCGTATATAAAGACTTTAAAAGATAAAAACTTTGATACTTTTTTGGATATTGGTTCTGCTGAAGGATATTACTTAATTGGTTTTGGGAAAATGTTTCCGGACTTACATTTAATCGGGTTTGACTTAGAAGAAATTGGTAGAAATCTTAGTAAAGAAATGTATGAGAAAAACAATTTAACTAATAAATTGTCTTTATTTGAAGAAGCAACTTCAAAAAATGTTTCTCCTTTAATTACTGATAACACTTTGCTTATGTGTGATTGTGAAGGAGGGGAGGTGGATATTTTAGATCCAGAAAATTTTTCAGAATTTAAAAAAGTAAAAACAGCCATAATAGAGCTTCACGATTTTATTCGACCAAACGCAAAAGAAATTTTGGCTAATCGTTTTAAGGATACACACAATATAAAAATTATTCCATTTGAATTAGCCAACCCTAAGAATTTCCCGTTTTTTGCTGAAATTAAAAATGAAAAAGATTTATATGAGTTGCGCCGTGAAAGAGGGTGGCAAGAACAGGAGTGGATGATTCTTGAAAGAAAGTAATAAAGTATAAAAATGATTTTTAATTCAAAACAATTTATAATTTTCTTTCCAATTGTTGTTGCTTTGTATTATTTATTGCCGCAAAAATTTAGATGGTTAATGCTATTAATAGCAAGCTGTATTTTTTATATGGCTTTTGTTCCAAAATATATTTTAATATTAGCCTTTACAATTTTTATTGATTATTTTGCTGGTATTTTAATAGAAAAGTCCGAAGGTAAAAAACGTAAACTTTTTTTAATCATTAGTATTATTGCTAATGTTGGCATATTGGCGTTCTTTAAATATTTTAATTTTTTCGCGGAAAATATAAATGAAATAGCAACTTTTATTCATTGGAATTATTCATTGGAATTTCTGCACATTCTTTTACCTGTAGGACTTTCTTTCCACACATTTCAAGCAATGAGTTATACGATTGAGGTTTATCGTAGAAATCAAAAAGCCGAAAGGCATATTGGTATTTACGCTCTTTATGTTATGTTTTTCCCGCAATTAGTAGCTGGTCCAATTGAAAGACCACAAAATTTGATTCATCAATTTTATGAGCATCATTATTTTAATTATGAGCGTGTAACAAAGGGATTAAAATTAATGGCTTGGGGGTTTATAAAAAAGATAGTTATAGCAGACCGCTTAGCTGTTATGGTTAATCAGATATTTGATAATACTAATAATTATTCAGGCCCGATCTTTATTATTGCTACTATATTTTTTGCCTATCAAATATATTGTGATTTCTCTGGATACACAGATATTGCACGCGGAGGCGCACAAGTTCTTGGATTTAATCTTATGAATAATTTTGATAGGCCATATTCATCACACTCCATAACAGAGTTCTGGAGAAGGTGGCATATTTCACTTTCTAGTTGGTTTAGAGATTATGTTTATTTCCCATTAGGTGGGAGTCAGACATCTAATTGGAAAATTTATAGAAATATTTTTATTGTTTTTTTGTTAAGCGGACTTTGGCATGGAGCAAATTGGACTTTTGTAATTTGGGGAGCTCTTCAAGCCATCTTTTTAATGTATGAAAGAGCAACCGTATCTTTAAGAAATTCCATATCGGAGTTTTTTAAACTTAATATGTTTCCAGGGTTTCATTCTATTTTACAAGTTGTGGTAACTTTTACATTAATTTGTATTGGTTGGGTATTTTTCCGTGCAAAAACATTAACTGATGCCTATTTTATTTTGAAAAGTTCATTTGTTAATATTTTTGATATAACAAAGTTTTCGTTCTGGGAATCTTTACCAAAAGAATTAAATTCTAATATTTATAACGTTTTTCTTGCGATTTTATCTATATTTATATTAGAGGGTGTACAATATTGGTTACGCGATAAAGGATTTGAAGATAAAGTATCTTCTCTAAATATCTTTGTAAGGTGGACTATTTATTTTTTAATGGTCGTAATTCTAAGATTTTTATTTGTTGAAGCAGGGCAACAGTTTATTTATTTTCAATTTTAATTTATGAAAAACCTAGAATATAAAAAATTTATAATAAGAACATTTTTATTTTTAATTCCCTTTTTCATAATGTCTGCCGTAGAACTAGCTTTACCAGTGAATTATTTTTCTCATAGATTTTGGGAGTCAATAAATGTTTATAATAGGGCGGGTAGAATATTATTACCTGGACCATTTTATCCAAACATGAAAATGTCTATGGTGGAAACTGGAGACTTAGGTGTTCATACTCCAAATGAGGTGATTAAAAATGTAGAATGGGTAACTAATAATGACGGATATCGCACGAGGCTTTCCCCAAATGAACAATACGATATTGTCCTTGTTGGAGATTCTCTTGCTGTTGGTTCAGGACTTGATCAAAAAGAAACAGCTGCAGAAGTGCTTTCAAAATCAATAGGTAAAGACGTTTATGGAATGGGAGGTATTCTTATGACAGAGTTTCTTCACAGCGATTATCTGACAGTCCATTCACCAAAAACAATTGTTCTTGTTCAAATGGAAAGAGACTTAACTGATGTAAGTAATTTTTCTACAAAATATACATACAATTTTATTTCTTTCTCACATGAAATAGCACAGAAAATAATCCATACTTTTCACCTTGAAAAACTAACGGACGTCTTTGTTTTACTTGATCGTTTTCTGAAACAGAATATGTATCATTATTTTAGAGCGAATACCCAGTATTTTTTTGAAGCAAAACCAGTCATAAAGTTTGATAATTCTCCAATGTTATTTTTCCAAGGCGATATAGCTAATAAAGAAGTTTCTAAACAAGATTTTAACCTTACAGTTTCAAAAATAGTTGAGGTGGATAAAGTTTTAAAAGAAAAAGGAATACAACTTATTTTTGTACCAGTTCCGAATAAGGAAACAATTTATTGGGATTCATTACCAAGTAAAACAAAACCACATTTTATTCCAGACCTTGTAAAAGCTTTAAATGAAAAAGGGGTAAAAGCCGTAAATACCCAAGATCAGTTTTTTAAGGCAACTATAAAAGAAAATAAAACTCTTTATCATACTGATGATACACATTGGAATGCTGAAGGTGTAAAAGAAACAATGAAATTAGTTAGTCCATTAATTAAAAAATAATTTATATGAATAAATTAAAAGGAGTTGGCATAGATATTGTGGATGTCTCACGTTTTGAGAAATTTAATTCAAAAATAAGTGATCCATTTCTTAAAAAAGTTTTTTTTGAAAAAGAACTCGGATATTGTTTTTCTTTTAAAAATCCAGCACCACATTTGGCTGGTACTTTTTCGGCTAAAGAAGCAGTAAGTAAAGCCCTGGGAGTTAAACTTTTTCCATTTTCTGAAATTGAAATTAGACATGGAAAAGATGGGGAACCAGTAGCCTTTCATAAAGGTAAAAAAATATCTGTAAATATATCAATAACTCATACAGATACAGTAGCCGCCGCAATTGCCGTAGCGTAGTTTTTGTGTTATCTTGAAAGGTAATATTATGAAAAAATGTCTTGTTCTAGATCTTGATAATACGCTCTGGGGTGGAGTTATTGGTGAAGATGGTAAGGATGGGATTGCCCTATCGCTTACACCTCCTGGAAACAGTTTTATGGCCTTCCAGCAGGCAATTCTTGACCACTATGATAGAGGTGTTATTTTAGCCATAAATAGTAGAAATAATGAAAATGATGTTTGGGATGTAATTCGTAATCATCCGAATCAGATTTTAAAGGAAAAGCATTTCGCCGCATATCGTATAAATTGGAATGACAAAGCAGAGAATATAAAAGAGTTAGCTAAGGAATTAAATATCGGTCTTGATTCGATGGTCTTCTTAGATGACGATCCAACTAATCGTGCCATGGTACGTGCGCTTGTGCCAGAAGTTGAAGTTCCTGAGTTGCCAGTTGACCCAAAAGAATATACGCAATTTTTAAACTCACTTCCATATTTTGAATCTTTAGTTATTACAGATGAAGATAAAATGAGAGGAAATTTATATGTAACAGAACGTCTACGAAAAGAAGAAGAAAAACAATACGAATCCAAAGAAGATTTTTTAAAAAGTTTAGACCTCTCACTTTTTATTTTTAAAGATGATAATTCTTGTATACCACGATTGTCTCAACTTACAGGAAAAACAAATCAGTTTAATACATTAAAGCAACCATTATCGGAAGATGAAATTAGTGAATATATAAAAAATGAAAATCATCACGTTTATCATGCAAGATTACAAGATAAGTTTGGTGATTATGGAATTATATTATTTGCACTTGTTGAAAAGGAAGAGTTGGTTTGGCATATAAAATCACTTCTTATGAGTTGCCGGGTATTTGGTAAAGATGTTGAGGAGGCATTTTTTGCTACAATAGTTAAACAAGCTAAAGATATGGGGGTTAATTTAATTACAATTGCACAGGAGGAGACTGAGAAAAATTTGCCAGCCAGAGAATTTATAAAAAAACATTTTACTGATGGTAAATATGAAATTGATAATTGTAAAGAGTCTCCAGCGTGGGTGAAAATAAATATATGAAAACATTTAATCAAATAGTAGAAGAATTATTCGGTGTAAAAGAAGAAAATATAAAAGATGAACTTTCATCAAAAGATATTCCAAACTGGGATTCTATGAACTATTTACTTTTTATTGCAGAACTTGAAAAAGAATTTTCTATGTCTTTTAGCATGGACGAAGTAATGAATGCTCAAACACTTGGTGATTTACGTGTTTTAGTTGAAAAGAATAAAAAATAAAATGAACGCTAAAGAACTTTCTTTTGATGAAATAAAAGTTGGAGATAATGCTTCTTTTTATCGTGTTTTTATGGAAGATGAAGTTATGAAGTTTGCAGAATTAAGTGGGGATATGAATCCATTGCACACAGATATTTCTTATGCAGAGGGGACACAATTTAAACAGAGATTAGTACATGGCATGTTGCTCGGGTCTCTTTGCTCAAGATTTGTTGGTATGTGTATACCAGGGAAAAGATGTCTTTATCTTAGTCAGAATTTGTCTTTCAAGAATCCAGTATTTATTGGAGATGAAATAGAAGTTGTCGGAACTGTTATTTTTAAAAGTGAAGCAACAAAAATACTTACTATCAATATAGTGATGAAAAAAGGAAAAGATGTTGTCGTTTTAGGTGAAGCTAAGGTCCAGGTTATTTAAAATATGAATACATCAAATATACAAAAAAGAATAGCAGTAATCTCCGGTGGCACAGGATATGTTGGTTTTGAAGTGGTAAAAAAATTAGCTGAAGATGGAATGTCGGTTGCAGTTTTGTATCATAAAAAATCTAAAGAAGAAGTAGAGGAAATGATGGAAACACTAAAAGGTGGAGGACATCATGCTTATGTTTGTAATCTTGAAGATGCTGACAATGTAAAACAAACATTGGAATTAATTGAAAAGGAGATGGGTAATATATATGCTTGTATTCATACAGCCGGAGTGATACCAAAGCCAAAACAATTACATCTTTCTAGTTTAAAAGATTTACAAGAGCAATTTGAAGTCAATGTATTTGGTAGTTTTAATTTTTTAATGTCAGCTGCAACTATTCTTAAAGAACATAAACAAGGAGTCATTATTGGAATTATTACTGCAAACGTTGTTACGCAAAATAATACGAAAGCACGCGGTGCTTATAGTGTTGTTAAATTTGCGTTACAGGGAATGTTAGTTGCTTTAAAAGAAGAATTAAAAGCATCTAATGTTCGTGTGTATTCTATTGCTCCAGGTGTTATGGAAGGGGGAATGAATAGTTCTACACCGCGTGCCTTTATTGAAATTGTTAGAAATAGTAGTCCTACAAAAAAACTTACTGATGCAAATGAAGTCGCAAACAAAATAAGCTTTCTATGTGGAGATGACTCAATAAATGTTTCCGAGCTAACTTTTTTACTTGCCCCAGAAACCCAAATAATTTAAATATATGCTATTTAATTCCTTTTCCTTCGCAATATTCTTTCCAATAGTTTTTGTTTTATATTATGTAATTAAATCCAAATATAGAAATATATTTTTGCTACTAGCCAGCTGTGTGTTTTATATGGCTTTTGTTCCAAAATATATTTTAATTCTTTTTGGGCTTATAACTGTAGATTTTTTCTTAGCAAAAGAAATAGAAAAGAGGGAAGGTGGTAGTAGAAAATTATTACTTGGAATAAGTATAGTGGCAAATATAGGAACTCTGATCTTTTTTAGATATTTTAATTTCTTTAATGAAAATATTTCTTTATTGGCAAATTTTTTACACTGGAATTATACACCGCTATTACTTACTATTGCGTTACCACTTGGTCTTTCATTCCACGTATTCCAAAGTTTGAGTTATGTTATAGAAGTATATAAAAAGAAATATACGCCAGAGAAAAATTATCTTACCTATGCTCTTTATGTTATGTTTTTCCCACAACTTGTTGCTGGTCCTATAGAGCGTCCACAACATCTTTTGCCACAGCTTAATTTAACACACGAATTTAATTTTGTTTTAGCAAGACGAGGGTTAGAGAGAATGTTATGGGGATTTTTTAAAAAAATGGTTATTGCTGACCAGCTTGCACAAATTATAAATCCTTTATATGCTAATCTACCGCAAGACAGTTTACTTTTGATTGTTATTGCAATTATGTTTGCTTATCAACTTTATTGTGATTTTTCAGGGTATTCAGATATAGCACTCGGGACAGCAATGATGCTTGGCTATGATTTGTCGGAAAACTTTAATCGTCCGTATGCTTCAAGAAGTTTTGCAGAATTTTGGCGTAGATGGCATATGTCACTTTCAAATTGGTTACGAGATTATTTATATTATCCACTAGCTCTTGGTTGGGGTAGAGTTTCTAAAATAAAACTTCTCTATAGTTTGTTTATAACTTTTGTTCTTATTGGACTTTGGCATGGGGCTAATTGGACATTTGTTGTTTTTGGTGCGATTAATGGTGCGTATTTAGTAATTGAGTCAGTAACGGAGAAGCTTCGTAAAAATATAGTTAGAATTATTCATTTAGACAAATTACCAAAACTGCATCAAATAATACAAACAATCATTGTATTTTTTGGTATGTGTGTCAGTTTTATTTTCTTTAGATCAGAAACAGTTGGAAAGGCTTGGTATTTTTTGTCTAATATTTTTAACAAAACAATTTTTGATTTAAGCATTCAAGATATTTTTAATCAATTAACTTTACAGTCCGGGAAAATAGTTTTGTATGTTTCCATTTTTTCAATACTTACTATGGAAATCGTTCAGTTCTTTCAGGAGAAAAATAAGACATTTTATATTTTTGATAATACTCCAAAAATTGTAAGATATGGTTGGTATTATTTTCTTGTTTGTGGAATTCTTTTATTTGGATATTTTGGTTCACAGACATTCATCTATTTTCAATTTTAATTTGTATGATAGTTTTTATTAAAAAAATTATTATATTTCTTTTTCCAATAATTTTACTTTTTATTTTCCCTGCAATGGTAATTTTTTATGGAAGAGAATTTTATTCAATAAAAGAAGTTGTGGCAACTCAGAAAGAGTTCTCTCAAACTATTTTTGGATTTTCCTATGTCTCAACTTTATTTTTCCCATATAAAAATCTTCTTTTTAGGGAACAAAATGGAAATGTGATTGCATTAGGCACATCACGAGTTATGGAAATAAGAAAGGAGTTTTTTATTAAGCCAAATTCTTTTGTAAATGCTGGGGGTGCTGTTAGGTCTTTAAACGATGCAGAGAAATTCGTTAATGATTTACCAAATAATAGTAATTTAAAAGTTATTTTTTTTGGCTTAGACCAGGAAATGTTATATGAAGATTTAAACAAGAATAGTGATAAAAAAGAGCTATTGTTTCCTAAAAGAATGATAGACACTTTTTCTTTTATGTCTAGAAGAATGTATCTTGATTATTTTTCTCACAAATTTAATTTAAATACCTTAATAAATAATTCAAAAGAAAATCATAATATAGGGATATCCGCTCTTATAAATGGTGATGGTTTTCGATATGATGGAAGCTATAGGTATTTTGAAGCACAGACTAATAAAAATTTAATCGAGGATGTTAATAAACGTATACAAGAAAAAGTAGGTGTAATAAAAAAAGAAAATAATCAGAATTATAATTCTAAAAATAAAATCTTAGAAGAAAATTTGAAAAAACTCTCATTATTTTTAAAACTCTGTCAAGAAAAGGGGATACTTGTTGTTGGGTTTGCGCCACCTTTCCCACAATCTGTTTATAGTCAAATGTATGAGGGAAGTGGTATTTATAAAGAGATGGTTATTGATAATATAAAAAAAGAACAAGATATTTTTAGAAAAAACAATGCCTTATTTTTCGATTTTTCGTCGACACTTTCTTTTGGAGGAAAAGACACAGAATTCGTTGATGAAATTCATGGTACAGACAAAATGTATGCTCGTATGATACTTTTTATGGTGGAAAATGATAAAGAGCTTAGGTATTACATAGATGAAAAAGCTATTAGGGATTTGATTAAAAACAGTAAAAATAATTTTTTAAATATTTAATCCTAAAACCTTGTTTTGCAATTCGTAGTATAATCATATCAATATGGAAGTGATAAAAACAGATTTTGAGGGATTATTTATAGTTGAATTAAAAGCGTTTTTTGACGAACGTGGTTATTTTATGGAGTCTTATAATGAGAATTTTTATAAAACTCTCGGAATATCAGATAATTTTGTACAAGATAATATATCTGTTTCAAAGAAGGGTGTAGTTCGGGGACTTCATTTTCAAAGTACACCACACGCTCAAGGGAAATTAGTTTCTGTACTTCGCGGAAAGGTGTTTGATGTTGCAGTTGATATAAGAAAAGATTCTCCTACTTTTGGAAAATATTTTTCTTGTGAACTTTCTGAAGAAAATAAAAAACAGGTTTTTATCCCTGCTGGATTTGCTCATGGATTTATGTCGCTCGTTGATAATACTATTTTTTCATACAAATGTACTGAAGTGTGGAATAAAGAAAGTGAAGGAGGACTATTGTGGAATGACGAAGAAATATCTATTACTTGGCCAGATGGTGAAAAAATAATTAGTGAAAAAGATAAGGTGCAGGATTCTTTTAAAGTGCTTAAAAGTAAAATAGGAATTATTTAATATTATGAAAATACTTGTAACAGGTGGAGCGGGATTTATCGGATCTAACTTTATACATTTTATTTTAAATAAATATAAAGATTACGAAGTTATTAATTTGGACGCGCTTACCTATGCTGGTGATAAAGATTCACTGAAAGAGTGGGGTGGAGATAGTAGATATAGATTTGTACATGGAAATATTTGTGATAAAAATCTTGTTGATAATTTAGTGAGCGAATGCGGGGCTATTGTACATTTCGCAGCGGAGTCCCATGTAGATAGGTCAATAAGTAATGCTGTGAATTTTATTCAAACAAATATAGTTGGAACTTTTACTTTACTAGAATCAGCTAGAAATCATGGGAATAAACGTTTCCATCATATTTCCACTGATGAGGTTTTCGGACAATTAAATGATAGCGATAAGCCTTTCAATGAAATAAGTAATTATGACCCTCGTAGTCCATACAGTGCTTCTAAAGCGTCGTCCGACCATTTGGTTATGGCCTATTATCATACTTATGGATTGCCGGTTACAATTTCTAATTGTTCAAATAATTACGGGCCTTATCAATTTCCTGAAAAGTTAATATCACTTGCAATTACTAATATTTTAGAAAATAAAAAAATTCCTGTTTATGGAGATGGGCTACAAATTCGCGATTGGCTTTATGTAGAAGATCACTGTCGCGCAATTGATATTATTTTGCATGACGGTAAGATAGGCGAGGTTTATTGTGTCGGTGGTAATAGTGAAAAGAAAAATATTGACGTTATAAAAACAATTCTTTCTTTAATGGGAAAAGACGAAAGTTTTATAGAAAATGTAGAAGATAGAGCCGGTCATGATAGAAGATATGCTATTTCATATGAGAAAATTAAAAATGAATTAGGGTGGGAGCCAGAAATAAAATTTGAAGATGGTCTTCAAAAAACTATAGAATGGTATAAAGAAAATGAAATTTGGTGGAAATTAAAAAATAATTTATGCCTATAAAAATTCTTATTTTAGGTAGTACTGGAACTTTAGGCAAAGAGTTAGTTGATTTATTTAATGGTGATAAAAAATATTCTGTAACAACATGGTCCCATAAAGATATAGATGTTACAGACATTTTATTGCTTAATCAAAAAATAAAAGAATTGTCTCCGGAATATATTTTAAACACAGTTGCTTATAATTCAGTCGATGATTGTGAAGATGATGAAGTAGAATATGCAAAAGCTATTTTATTAAATAAAGATGTGCCGGAAGCCATTGCAAAAATTTCTAAAGAATTAGGAATTACTTTTGTACATTATTCTACTGATTATGTATTTGGTAAAAATGAAAAAATCGAAGGAGGATTTTCCGAAGACATTATTCCAATTCCAAATTGTAAATATGCCGTTTCTAAATATTTAGGAGAAGAGGCTGTCAAAAATTTTAGTGAAAAGTTTTACATAATTAGATTATCAAGATTATTTTCAAAACAAAGAGGGGTAACTGGCAAGAAAAGTTTCTTTGAAGTTATGCTTCATCTCTCACATTCTCAAAAATCTTTGAATGTAGTTGATGATGAAATAAGCTGTTTTACTTATGCGCCTGATTTGGCAAAGGCTACAAAATCACTCATTGAAGATAAATGTAACTACGGTATTTATCATTTAATAAATGAGGGTGAAGAATCATGGTATCAAGGACTTAGATTATTATTTAAGATAATTGCCCATGACACTGAAATTAATCCAATACATGGTAATGCGATTTTACGTAATGCTAAACGCCCAGCATTTTCTGTGTTAAAAAATACCAAGCGTCCAGTGTTGCATCCGCTAAAAGAAGCGCTTAAGGACTTCGTTTCAAGTAATGACTTTATTGATTTAAAGTAGTAAGATAAGGCTTATGAAAGGTATTATTTTATCAGGCGGAAAAGGGACTAGATTGTATCCATTAACAGCTGTTACTTCTAAACAGTTGCTTCCTATTTATAATAGGCCAATGATTTTTTATCCGTTGAATATTCTTATAAAGGCTGGTATAAAAGAAATTTTAATAATAGTAGCTCCAGAAAGAGCCGGGGATTATCTTAATCTTTTGGGTTCAGGTAAGGAATGGGGTGTTAAGTTTACTTATGAAATACAAGATAGTCCAAAGGGATTAAGTGAGGCTTTTATTATCGGCGAAACCTTTTTACAGGGGGACGACGTAGTTATGATACTAGGGGATAATATTTTTGAAGAAGATTTAACGGAACATATTTCTTCTTTCAAAAAAGGGGCGAGGATTTTTGCAAAAGAAGTTAAGGACCCAGAGCGTTTTGGTGTGGTCGAATTTGATAAAGATATGAAAGTAATTTCTATAGAAGAAAAACCAAAAAATCCAAAAAGTAATTTTGCAATTCCAGGTGTTTATATTTATGATTCTAGAATTGTGCAATTTGCAAAAGAATCAAAACCAAGCGAAAGAGGTGAGCTCGAAATTGTTGATTTACATAAAAGATATTTAGATAACGGAGAGCTAGATGTGAGAGTCATTAATGGTGAGTGGATTGATGCAGGGACATTTGATTCTTTAGTTAAAGCAAATTTGCTTGCTCAAGAAAAGTTGCATAAGAATTTAATTATTTAAATCATGTCTAATACAAAAGTTGCCGTTGTTACAGTTACTTATGGAAAAAGATGGGATTTTTTATCTCAAGTCATTAATTCGGTCATTAATGATGTGCATGTTGTAAAGTTTATTATTGTTGACAATGGTTCAAGAAATCAAAAAGAAATTGAAGATGGTGTAAAAATTTATGGTGAGAAAGTTTTAATCATTAGACATGATAAAAATCTTGGATCAGCAGGTGGCTTTCATGCTGGGTTAAAGGCTGTCCGTGACATAGATTGCGATTTCGTTTTTCTACTAGATGATGACAATGTCCCAGAAGTGGGGGCTATTGATAGATTTTTAGATATTAAAAAGAACTTTCTTAAAGGGGATAAAATTGTACTTATGGGAAATAGAGTAGACCTTTCTGGGAGTCAGGAATATTTTTATAAACCATCTTTGAGAGACCTTAATCCAAAAGGAACTTTTTTTGAAGTTTTTAGTTTTGAAAAAGTTATTAATTTTATAAAATTAGTATCAGATATTAATAATAAAAGGAGTGGTCCATTTCTTCCAATAATTCCAACCATTGGTTTTATTTATGGGGGAGCTTTTTTGCCAATCACAGCAGTGTGTGAAGCTCCACTACCAGATAAGTCTCTTGTTTTATATGGTGATGATATTGCATATTCATGGGGTGTGAAAAAGGCCGGCTATAAATCATATGTTTCTACTTCACCAGTAATTCACGACATCGATTCTTCTTTTGGAGATTCACATATTTTTGGATTATTTAATCCTAGTACCCGTCCATTTAAAGTTTATTATCGTATTCGAAATATGGTTCGTATTTCAAGAGAAAATAGTCCACAGTGGAAGATTACTTTATTGTTGAGTATTTTTATATGGATATTAGGACTTTGTATTCTTGGTATTTTTAAATATGGAATAACATGGAAATATTTTGAGCGTGTAAAATTAATTATAGAGGCAGTGTATGGGGGATATGTAAAGAGTGCCGGAATACCAATGAAAGCGGAACTTCCACAATAATCTAGCGTTTAACAATAATGCGAACCAAGCGCATGAATAAATAAATTAGGAAAGTGGGGTGGTAAATTATTCCTTTGACGGCACCCTCATAAGCAATTACTAAAATTGTCTTAAATTCGTTTTTGCGATTTCTTTTACGGAAGTTTAGACCAGTAGCTTCATTATAGCCATCGGTAATAGTGCTGTTGTGGTCGTGATAATAAAATTTATTTTTTAAACCAAGTTGATAAAAGAAAAACCATTCCTCAGCTTGTTTTATATGTTTTAAAAATCTAATCTCACCAAGTTTTTTTGTTTCTATACAATGAGTCGCATCTCCCTTACATCTTTTTAAAATTAAATAGTCAAAAGCATAAGAATATTTTTTATCAGATTTTGGAAAATTCGTAGTAGGGGTACCATCTTTGTAGGCACGATTTGTTACAAACCAACTTACACCACCATGAGTTCTTATTAATTCGTGTAATGTTTCTAAGGCGTCTGGTGCTAAATAATCATCATCATCAAGAAATATAGTCCAATCGCTATGTATTGATACTTCATCTAACGCTCGGTTTCTAGAATAATTAACGCCTTCATTTTTTGTATTTTTTAAATATCTAATTCTTGGGTCATTTATTGCTTGTTCAAATTTATCATAGCCTGGTTCAGTAGGAGAGTCGTTGACTATAATCATTTCCCAATCACCAAAAGTTTGATTACGTAGTGAATTAACAGCACGAATTAATTTATCTGCTCTTTTATATGTTGGGGTGATTATAGAAAATTTCATGTAATAGTTGGTAAAGTTATTTTTTTATTTAAGATTTCTTTCTAAAATTTTAAATCCATCTAAAATAGCATCACATATGAAGTCTTCTAATTGGCTAAAATCATCTTTAGTTTGGGACTTATTTAGATATGTATAATAAAGCCTCTTATTTTTTTGATGTATTACTGCTGGAGCAATATTTGTTTTTAAAAGCATGGCATTCATCAGCAAACGACCAATTCTCCCGTTTCCATCAGGGAAGGGGTGTATTTTTTCAAAAACACTATGGATTATAGATGTGTGTGATATAGAATCTTTTTTAATTTTATTTATATCTTTTACTAAATTTTTCATTAGTTCTGGTACCTTTAGATAATTTGCTGTTGGCATATCTGCTCCAACAATACGAACACTATGTCTACGATAAAAACCAGCATCTTCATAAATGCCATTCATTAATATACTATGTAGTTTTAATATTAAGGTTTCATTGATATTTCCATTTTTAGCAATGTGATTAAATAGATAAAGAAGCGCGGTTTGATGGTTTTTTGCTTCAAGCTGTTCGATTAGTGTTTTATTGGGTAGAGCTACATTATCAAAAAGTATGGCAGCGGTATCATTCTCTGTAAGGGTACTTCCTTCAATACCATTTGAATGATATGTTAGTTTTAACATAAACTGATCTCTAATGTCTGGACTGGAAAGTATTTCTTTAATAATATTGCTATGTTTTTTTGAATAATTTAAAAGATTTTGTTTTTTTGCCGATAAGTAATCCTCCGGAATTGTTTTCTGTCCAGTTACTTCTAAAAATAATGCATCGATTGAGTTCAAAGCTTTTTCTCGTGGTAAGGCATGGCCATTCCACCATTTACTAAAAGACACGTAAGATACACCAAGTTTTTGACTTAGTTCAGTTTGATTAAAACCAGTATTTTTTTGGATTATTTTTAGTTTTTCTTGAATTGTCATAATGTATATAGTTTATCAAAGTTTATAAACTTAGTCAAAAAATCAAAAGTTTATAAACTTTGTAAATTGCAGTAAATGAAAAGGTATTGAGATAAAAGGTACTTTTTCGGCTTTAGGAGAGTGTGGGTACATCTTTTATAGAATGTATACAAAATGTACATGTTTGCATACATTTAGCCTCAACTAATAAAATTTAGATGAAAACCTTGACTTGGGTATATGAATTCGTCCGAATTTTATTATTTTGGATTAATTAAATGACAAATTGTTTGTTGCTGGTATAATAATTACACAGTGCCTTTGGGCTCCGAGAAAGCTCCCGCAAGGGAGCTTTCGCAATTTAAAACTTTATTTTTTGGTTGTCATCCTGATGAAAATCAGGATCCAGTGTTTGTATTTTAAAGCATAACACTGGATTCCAAATCAAGTTTGGAATGACATACGAGGAGTTTTTTAATTTAAAGTAAATTAACTAGATTAACCCTAGTATTTTTTTTAGAAAATTTTTTATACCGAGGGATTCTGTGAGTTTTACACCAAAACTATAAATACCAATTTTTTTGAAAAATTTATTTAATGGACTTCCCCAAGAATAATTCCAAAGATGAACACCAAATACATCCTTTCCTAAATCCTGCCCGTGCCATTCTTTTATATGCTCACTATCAAATGGATAAAATGTTTTTGGTGGTAAAACAGTTAGTGATGATTTGTTTTCGTAATTTTTAAAAACTTGTGAAAGGACTCGAGGAATAGTAATTAATTCGTTACTATTGTTATCATAATAATTTTTACAATTTAAAATAAATGGATGATGTGGAGCGACTCCAATCATGCCAGCACTTATAATTCCAACTTCTTCTTCACCTAAAACGCAATCGTTTGCGGAGAGGGGAGAAAGTGATTGCAGTAGTAGCATATCAGTATCTAAATAAAATCCACCTTGCTCATAAAGTACGTGTAATCTCACATAATCAGCGACGAAGGCCCATCTTTTTTCTTTATACATTTTAGCAGTGAATGGATATTCATTATAAGTAAAATTATTTTCATTCCATTCAATAATAGAAAAGTCAGGGCATAATTTTTCCCAACTGGAAATACACTCCAAAATTTCAGGTGATTTTGGATTTTTGCCGAACCAGCAATAGTGAATAGTTTTGGGGATCATGGGGGTAGATTTTAGACATTAGGTAGTAGACATTAGATTACAATACTTTGAATTATGAAATCCGGGCGTATTTGTTTTCTTTTTGTCATCCTGATGAAAATCAGGATCCAGTGTCCACTGGATTCCAAATCAAGTTTGGAATGACATGTCGAGGTTTCGCAACACACTATAAAGTATAACATTAATAGGTTTTTTAAGTCTGGACGTTGTGTTTTTCGATTTTTTTTATGATACACTAAAGGCATTATTTTATTCTGTCTAGCGAGGAGCTAAACAGAAAAGTAATCTTTTATATTTAGTCCGAGCGACGACATAAAAAGGTTCAAATAC
>DOZK01000021.1:0-8834 GCA_003518045.1 Candidatus Nomurabacteria bacterium | reverse complement strand
ACCTCGTCAGCTTGCTGCGAGGAACCTTTATTAAACAGTAGTTATTTAGTATGCAAAATATTATTAAAAAAGTAGTTTGGTTTTGTTTAGCTTTAATTCCTTTCATTGCTCTTTATGTAGCAGATGGGGGAACTTTTGACCCGCTACATTGGGGTACTCAAGGACTTTATTTCCCGTTTATTTCTGGTAAGAATTTTCTTTTTAGATTTATTGCAGAAATTGCATTTGCTGGTTGGGCAATACTTGCTCTTCGTGATGCAACTTATAGAGTAAATATTAAAAAATCACCGCTAACCATTGCTTATGCCATTTTTATGGTGGTTATTTTGATAGCTGATATTTTTGCCGTTGATAGTGGTAAAGCTCTTTGGAGTAATTATGAACGTATGGAAGGATTTGTTGGACATATACATATGTTCGGTTATTTCTTTGTGTTGACAGCAATGGCTACCACAATTAAAGATTGGCAGAAAGTATTTGGATATTTTATGGCTTCTAACGTAGCAGTTCTTGTTTATGCATATGGACAACTACTTGGTGCTAAAGGATATATTTTTGCAGAAAAGTTTCCAGCTGTGGCGGAAAAATTCTCATTGTTATTTCCAATTCATCAAAGTGAAAATAGACTAGACGCGACAATCGGCAACTCCGCATACTTTGCTATCTTTTGTTTAATGTCTCTTGGCATAGCTGGAATTCTTTGGATGCAAAAAGCAGAAGCAAAAGACTCGTGGTTCTATCCTTTGAGAAATGTTTTTAACTTCGCTGGGTTTTTTGTAATAGTCATTTCTATTTTGGCAAATATCCAAGGGCTTGGAATTAGTGATCAAGCACCTGTAAGTAAATTACCAACTAGTAGTATTCTCCCCATTCTTTCTTTGCTAGTTGTTTTTAATTTATTAATGTTCTGGTTTAAGAAGGCTAGCCCTAAGAAGTCATGGTTATTTTTCCCGATTCTTATTGCCCTTAACTTAATTGCGCTTTTCTATTCTGGAACTCGCGGAACAATTATAGGACTTTTCGCTGGAATTTTATTAACTCTTGGAATTATCGCTTGGCATGAAAAGGGGCATGCAAGAAAAGTTTTGATTGGAGTGCTTGTTGCGATTATCGTCGGAGTATCTTCACTTTTTGCATTTAAGAATTCAGATTTTATAAAATCAACACCAACTCTTAATCGTCTTGCAAGTATTTCCCCAACAGAAATTACAACAATGAGCCGTTTTTCTATTTGGAAGATAAGCTATCAAGCTTTCTTAGAGAAACCAATATTAGGTTATGGTCAAGATAACTTCAGCTATGTTTATGCAAGGAAGTTTATGCCAGAGAAAATGTATAACTTGGAACCTTGGTATGATCGTTCTCACGATGTGTTCTTTGACTGGCTAGTCGCCGGTGGAATACTTGGATTGCTGGCATATCTTTCACTTTATGGTGTTGCATTGTGGCTTATGTGGTTTAAACCTCATGATATGCCTTTACGCGAAAGAGCTATTTTAACTGGTGTTTTGGGTGGATATTTTGTTCACAATATATTTGTGTTTGATAATTTAACTAGTTATATTTTATTCTTCGCATTACTCGCCTATATTGTTATGCGAACTCATGGTGAAAGTGCAAGACCAAAAGAAAAAGAATTAATTACACAAGAGGCAATGAATTTGATTGTGATACCAATTATATTTGTTGCTTTGATTGCGATACAATATTTTGTAAATTACAGACCTTACTTGGTGAATACCTCGCTTATCCGTGGAATGAGTATTAGTCAAATGGTTCAGACTATGCCACTTGTGGATGCAATAAAAATATCACAAGATTCATTTACTAAAGCATTAGCATTAAATACTTTAGGATCTGAAGAATCTCGTGAGCAATTTTTACAGATGGGTATTCGTATTGGTCAGATAAAAGTTCCACCGGAGACACCAGAGGTAAATAAGCAAGCAATAGGAAAAGTGGTAAATGATTTCATAATGGCTGTTCAAAAAGATGTTAGTGAGTCAACTCTGAAATATAATGAAGATGTAAGAATGCTTTCTATTTTTGGAATGTTCTACAACGGAATAGGGGGAGCAGTGCTAGCTGAGCAAGTATTAACCAAGGCGCATAATCTTGCACCGAATAAGCAATTAATTTCATTTGATTTGATTCGAGCTTATTTAACGCAAGGTAAATATAAAGAAGCATATTCTTTAGCGCGTGCTACTTATGATTTACAACCAGCATATGATGCTTCACAAAAATGGCTTATGATAAATTCTGTTTATGTAAAGGATTATAAAAATACAAAAGCCTATGTTGATGGAAAGAGTGGAGAATTTCCATTTGATGGAGATGTGTTAAATTCCGCTGTTAGTACAGGACAAATTTCACTTGCAATTGAAATGTTAAATGATTTAAAGAAGAAGAGTCCAGAATATGCCGGACAGGTTGATGCATATATTAAAAGTTTACTTGCTCCAGTAAAAAAGTAGGAGTAAACTAGGGGAGTGGGCGCATTAGGTGTGCTTACAAAATAAATAAGAGCCTGCGCAAAACCGTTCGAAAGAGCGGTTTTACGTTTCCATCTAATTTTAATTATGGAATTTGTATTTGTGTCATTCCCATGAAAATGGGAATCCAGTGCCAAGTATTTATGAGTTGTATTTTTAACCTGGATTCCCGCCTGCGCGGGAATGACACGTAATTCTACTGGACTGACTTAACTTTACGGACTTTCGACCCACCTTGCCGGCGAGGCAGGCTTTATGGACTTTATAAACTATTTTGGTACACTGTGTACGTGGTAGTCCTTCGCAAGTCATTGCGGTGGGCGACCGCGCTCACATAAGGCACTTATTTTGGAGCATGCCACGCTCACCACAATGGGGTGCGAGGCGAAAGAAAAAGCGCGACCGAAAGGTCGCGCTTTTTCTTTCGCCTCTGAATTGTATTATCTAAAATCTAAAATCTAACAATCTGCCACAGACCATGCTCCATCTGCTTCCAATTTTACTCTTGGTTTCTTTTCATATTCAATATGAAGTAATCCAGTAGCTGCAATCATAAGTCCATTATCAGTAGATAAATCTTTTTCTGGAACATAAAGAGTAAAACCTTCACTCTCAGATAATTCTTTCAATGCTTTTCTAATATGTGTGTTTGCGCTCACTCCACCTCCAACTATTAAAGTTTTAGCACGAGTCTCATAAATTGCTTGTTTAATTTTTGCGACTAATACATCTGTTACAGAATTTTCAAATTCAAGCGATACCATTTTTTTTATTTCATCTGTAATGGTTTCGTGTTTTTTTAATCTTGTTAGCACTGCAGTTTTTAAACCACTAAAAGATAAAAATAAATCTCCACTATTAATCATTGGTCTTGGTAATCGCAACTCCTCTGATACGGTTATACTTTCATTTCGAGCCTTCTCTGCTAAGGCAGAAATTTGTGGTCCACCAGGGTAGGGCAGTGAAAGCATACGAGCCACCTTATCAAAAGCTTCCCCAACAGCATCGTCCCGTGTGTTCCCAATTACATGATAAGAGCGAAGTTTTGGCATTCTAACTATTTCTGTATGCCCACCAGAAATTAGCAATGCGCAGGCTGGATATTCTACAGGAGCTAATTCATATAGCCCATCATCATTATGAAGCATACTGGCGATTATATGGCCTTCCATGTGGTTTATAGGGTAAAGTGGTATCCCCCAGACAGTATTTAAAGCCATTGCTCCAACCACTCCAACCCAAAGGGCGGGTTCAAGCCCAGGTCCAGTTGTAATTGCGATTGCGTCGATTGCTGGCTTTTGTATTCCTTCAAACATCACGAGCATGGCCTCAAACATATCACCTTCTCTTTCTAATATCTTTTTTAATTTATTTTTCTCAGACATTGGTAAATGATACGCATTTGCGCGCTCTACCAAAAGGTCGGCTTCATTTAATGCTTCAGCAATTAATTGAGTGAGAGCTTTTGCATGTTCACGTTTTGCTAGCATTGGGAATACTCCACCATATTTTGTATGTAAATCTATTTGAGAAAGTATTTTATTAGACAAAACTTCAAAACGCATATTTTTTCCACGTGTGCGTTTGATAATTGATACAGCTGTTTCGTCGCAACTGGTTTCGATAGACAAAATAATCATAGGGATAGATAATAGATTTTAGACATTAGATTTTAGATAATGAAGATGCAAGTTTATTTAGCATACGCATGATTTCAGAAAGTAATATATTCAATTTATCATATTCTAATTGAGAAATATATTTTAAATCTTTAGAGAGAAGAAGTTGAGTTTCTAATTCTGACCCAGACCCAAAAGCTATTCTTATAAATTGAGCATGCTCTTTTTGTCCAAAACGCCCGTTACCTTCTGCTATGTTAGATGGGATAGAAACAGAGCATCTTCTCATCTGAGAAACTAAACCAAAAAGTTCTTCTTTTGGAAATTTTTTTGTGGCTGAGTAAATTTCTAAGGTCAGCCGATATGATTTTTGCCACACAATAAGTTCTTTATATGAAGACATTATCTCCAGTTTATCATTTTAATCTAAAATCTAAAATCTAATGTCTAAAATCTACCCCCGTTATTGTGCTGGGAAAATATTTGAAATGTTTTGTACCAATCCCTGAGTCTCATAATTACCAACTGTAAGCCATGTCGGAAGTCCGAGTATGCATAATCCTTTTCCATCTTTACCAAGTGCCATTCCACCAGAATTACCATTATCTATTTTTGCAGATACGAAATAATTTGCATTTCCTGGTTGTGAAGAATCATATCCAGAAATTATTCCATTAGTCACAGTTCTATAAATAACATTTACCATACCGATAGTATTTATATCTAAAGTGGAATTACGCTTTGCATAAGCTGGATAACCAATTATGACAACAGGGGAGCCAACTGGCATGTCATTTTGGCATTTACGAACAGTAGATAGAGAATAATTATAATTAGCGATAGGAACACTTTTTGAATATATAGATTCTCCTATTGAAAGAATAGCTTCATCAGTATTTTTATTAAATGTGTAAACAGCATCTTTTATTTTAAATATACCAATAGTTTCGTTTACACTATTTGTTAATGAAATTACACATTTTATTGAATCTTTTACTACATGATAATTTGTAACAACTGAATATGGTTCCTCTTTGAATGTCCAAAGTGTTCCACTTCCACTAGATATTCCATCTGATTTAGAACAAATAACTTGAACAACGCCAGTGGTATATGACGCTAAATCGTTTGATGATATAACTATCTCTTTTGGTAATAGGGATTGATTTTCAACAGCTTGCGACAAGCTTTTTATTTTTGCATTTGTTTTTTCGGCATCAGTTTTTGTTTTTGTAAGTTCTAATTTTGCATCATCTAATGCTTTTTGCTGTAAGTCTATTAATACTTTTGATTTTTGTTCCCGCTCTAGGATGTCGATATTTTGTTTATCTAATATTTCTTTTTGTATTTTTTCTGTTGTTAAAACTTTTTGATAAAGTTTATAAGAAAAAAATCCTAAAGTAGATAGCAAAAAAATTATGACAATTATCCCAATTACCATAATGTGCCAAGCGAGGGAAATTGTAATGCGTTTAGCCATTTACACAGTGTAGCAGTAAATAAAGTAAGCAGTAAACAGTGTCCGATTTGACGCCTTTGGCGTCAAATCGGACACTGCACACCACTTACTGCTATACTATCCAGATATGAAACTCGTTATTTTAAGTGTTGGTAAAGAAAAAGATGATTTAACTCATGAAATTGTTAAGCATTTTGAAATGCGTATTTTGCGATATCTACCGATTGAATGGATTTATATTCCGCATGATAGTACCGCCGTAAAAGAAGGAGAGAAAATTATATCTCTATTAAAAAAAGAAGACTATGTAGTTTTACTTGATGAAAAAGGGAGGGATATAAAGAGTGAGGCCTTGGCAGAATTGATAGAAAATAGAATGGTGGACTCTGTGCGAAGAATGGTTTTTATAATTGGTGGAGCGTATGGAGTTTCTAATACTGTAATGGAACGCGCGAATTATACTTGGAAATTATCTTCACTTGTTTTCCCACATATGTTAGTAAGAATTATTTTGGTCGAGCAACTCTATCGCGCATTAACGATTATAAAAGGGGAGAAGTATCATCACATGTAGTTGAAAGTCCATAAAGTCCATAAAGTTGAAAGTTTCCCTGATGTCGGACCTTGGGTAAACCGACGAAATTAAAATGAGGAGTCGGTCACCAAATATATACTTTTATTTCATGATTACATTCATAAAAGTATTATTTCGCGACCCCGGCTTCGTCCTCACAATTTTGATTACAAAATTGGCTTTGCTTCGGACTCAGTTCGACTCCTCTATCGCTTACAAAATTAAAAATCCCAAAGCTTCGCTTTGAGGACTTTATTTTGTGGGCGATAGAGGAGATTCGGTCACAAAGTCTATTTTTGATTACAAAAATATAAGACTTCGCGACCCCTATTCGACTCCTCACGAAAATGAAGCAGTTCATTTTCTTATCGCCCACATAACAAAATTATCCACCTGCTGGTGGACTTATTTTGTAAATGTGGGCGATAGAGGAGTCGAACCTCTGACATCTACAACGTCAATGTAGCGCTCTACCAACTGAGCTAACCGCCCTTATATATGAAACTATAACATATAAAATAAATGTCTCACAGGTTGAAAGAAGTCAGTTTTTGTGGTAGTATATTTTCTACTTGGCCCTAACTTCCTATGGTTACTCTGGACGATAGTGGTCAGATAATTTAATATTGGCCCTATCGTCTATCGGTTAGGACATCGGCTTTTCATGCCGGTAAGCGGAGTTCGACTCTCCGTAGGGTCACATCAACAAAAATACACAGGTAGGTCCTGTGTATTTTTGTTGACAGTGATCAGTTAGAAGCAAACCACCTGCGTGGTTTGCGGGAGAGTCGAATACGGGGTCGCGAAACTATCTCTGACGAGTTTACGAGGAAGTAGTTTTGTGACCGACTCTCCGTAGGGTCACCAAAATTTATTAATGGTATCATTGTTACATGGGTAAATACATTAAATTAATATGTTTGAGTTTAATTTTAGGAGTTACTGTCTTTATTGTAAGTACGACTTTGTATTATAAAAATTTTCCAAAAATTTATACGAATAATTTCCCATTCCTTTTGAAGGAAAAAGTGGAGAAGCCTGTTACGATTTTAGCTTTTGGAGATATGATGTTAGACCGCAATGTTCGATTAAAAATAAAAGCTAATAATACAAGCTACCCATTTGAAAACATTGAAAGTTTCTTATCAGGGCATGATATTGTTGTAGCTAATTTAGAGGGAGTATTTACTAATTTCCCATCAGTAACAGCTGGGGTTATTGATGGTCCACTTCAATTTACTTTTGACCCAAAAATTATCGCAACTTTAAAACAGTTTAATTTTACACTTTTCAGCGTCGCGAATAATCACTCTCTTAATTTTGGAAGAAATGAACTTGATAAGTCAAACAAACTTTTGGAAAAAGAGGGAATGAGCTGGTTTGGTGATCCATCAAATAAAAATCTAAATTCCTTTACTACTACGGTTAGGGGAGAAAAAATAACATTTATCGGATATCATGAATTTGCCTATCAAGGTTTTGATTTAATTCTTAATGAAATTAAATTAGCAAAAGATAATAAATCTTTTGTAATTGTCTATCCACATTGGGGAGAGGAATATAATAAATCAATGACTAAAAGTCAAATCAATATGGCCCACAAATTTATTGATGCTGGAGCTGATGTTATTTTAGGAAGCCATCCGCATGTTATAGAGCCGATTGAAATTTATAATGGTAAGGCGATATTTTACTCACTTGGTAATTTTATTTTTGACCAATATAGTTCTGGTCCAACAACAGAAGGATTATCTGTTGGTGTAAGTATTACAAAAGACGAAGTAAAATATAATATTTATCCAATTGATATTAAAAAAGCTCAAGCGTCATTGATGTCAAAAATAAATAGTGATTTAGTGTTAAATAATCTTTCCAATAAATCAGTTACAGATGGCAAGATAAAAGACGGAATAAAGTCCGGAATATTTAGCTTAAAGAAATGAAGATAAAGGTTACTAAAACTCTTAACCAATCAAAACAAAATGGACATCATAATGATGTCCATTTGTTTTTAACTAATTATTTAGTTTCAGCAATTTCTGCCCCACCTTTTATATCATCATAGAACTTAGCGTAAGATACCATCATATATGGTCCAGTCCACAAGAATCCAATACCAAGAGTTATAATAGAAAGAATTATCCAACCTAAAAATCTTAAACCTAGACAAAATAGTTTCCATTTATTTCCATACATTATTTTCTTGCTTTTTTCTATTGCTTCCATTGCTTTTAATTTTGGATTATCAGCAAGAATAAAATAAACCTGTGAATATGAGAGAGCGGCAATAATACCAGGGATGATAAGAAGAATAGCCCAGAGTAAAATAAATATTGTAGTTAGTAAAAATGTTTTAAACGATGTCCAAAATATTTCAAAACCAGAAAATATTTGCATTATTTTTAGTGTTTTATTTCTCGCTAATGCTAGAGAAAAGGTGGCTAGTCCAATAGACATAGCTCCTGCTATGAGGATTGATGCTATTTGATTTGAGGCACTCATAAGCCAAGAAAGTACAAAAACACCTATGACAAACGTCCATTTGTCAGATAAAGCTGTTCTTGCTTCCGCCATTAATATTTTGTTAGCTGTTTTCATTATATTTTATTTAAATCAGTAATTGTAAATACATTATACAATGAAAATAAGTAAGTAGTAAGCAGTACTTGAATTAAACCCTCAACCTA
>DOZK01000015.1:25192-47765 GCA_003518045.1 Candidatus Nomurabacteria bacterium | reverse complement strand
GCAATTAGAGTGCTAATTCAGGAGAGACCATAATTGGAGTTATTAGTTATTGGTTATTAGTAATTAGTTGAATACGAATACAGGACAGCCACAAAGTGGCCGTCCTGTATTACATACTCCGTACTCCTTTCTCCTTGCTTCTTGTATTTTACTTTGCTTTAAAACTCTCTAAAGTTTTTACCACAGTATCACTAACTGCTTTTTTATTTTCTACAATGATAAGCCATTGGTCGTTCGCAGCTCCTGCCACATGCCATTCACTACCTTCGGTTTCAGCCGTCTGCCAATCATGATCCCCTATTTTTTTTATATCCCCCATATCAATAACTGAAACGTGAGGTGCCACAACTTGACCAATATAATCAACTGGTGCAAAACCACGTGCGCCTTCATAGCTTATATAAATAGTTGCGTATGGATTATTATTATCTGTAATTTTAATTAAAGCATTGTCCATGTCAAGAGTGGAAGTTGCCGTCTCTGGAATTTGAAAACTGTAGTCAACAACATTTTGACCTTCGAACTCACGCATCACCTGACCGGTAACTTCCTTCATGCGAATTACATTTTCTGCTGAAACTACTTTTACTACTCTCTTATTTTTTATAATTTTATAACCACCAAAAGTTACACCAGTAAGGACAACAATTCCTATCAATATCGCTATATATGTTTTCATATGCGCTCAGTATACGCCCGTATTAAAAACATGCAAAAACACATATTTATGATATGTAAAGAGTAAAATTTGAGTACAAATTAATTACTAATTTTCAATTTTGGTTTTTCAACCCGCCGGCCGGCCGAGGCAGGTTTTCAAACAAATACAAATACTGAGTAGTAATTTATATAAGAGCAAAAAACTACATTCTTGTATTTACAATTTTATAAACCACTGACCTATGTGCAATCAAAACAATATATACCTCTTTCTTTTTTAATTGGAAAATAACACGATAATCTCCAACCCGCATACTTCTTAATCCAAATAAAGAAAATTGAAGTGGTTTCCCAAAAAATTCTGGTTGTGTTCGTAATTTTTCCTCAATCGATTTTCGTATAATATTTTTATGAGAACTAGAAATACTAGCAAGGTCTTCTAGTATTTTTTTGTGATATGTTATCTCAAACATAGCTCTATTATATTTTTACCCCCAAACTTCTTTATGAGAAAGCTTCTTAGTCTTTTCATTAAATCTTTGGTCTCCAAGAATACTAAAAGCTCTATCCTCTTCTAACATAAGAGATATTCTAAGTAATTGACTTATCTTTGTGGCTTGTGGGACATTGTCTCTTTTTGCCATATGAGACACCAGTTTCTCAACTTCCGGAGTCATTGTTATATTTAGTCTTCGTTTTAATGTTGTCATATATATTAGTGTATCAAAAGTGTATCACTTGTCAACTTACGAAGGCAAGGCCTTCGTAAATAACCATGGATTCCCGCCTTCGCGAGAATGACAAAATTTCTATATTTTGTAGGACTCACTCTCCTGCTTCTCGTATCTTATATCTTACTTCTGATTAAATTTTAATCAACTTAAATCAAAATATAGCCTTAGATGCGAGGCGTGATGACTTTTTATGACTAAAATGTACGAGTAGTACTTTGCAGGAATAAAAAGTTATCATAACAAAGCAGGTAGGGCTATATTTTTGATTTAAGAACTTCGAGTTCGTCGCGCAAGATAGCCGCTGTCTCGAAATCCAAAATCTTCACAGCTTCTTTCATCGCCTTCTCTTTTAGTTTAATTAATTTCTCTGGATTTTTTGCGAATAATTTTTTATCAATACGTAATTCTTCATTCACGGCTTTCGCATGATCACTTTGCATTTCCTCTGTAATATCTTTTATATTCTTTTGTATTGTTGTTGGCGTAATGCCATGCTTTTTATTATAATCTTCTTGAATTTTTCGACGACGATTTGTTTCTGCAATAGCACGCTCCATAGAACCAGTCATAACATCTGCATACAAAATAACTCGGCCATTTGAGTTACGTGCGGCACGACCAATTGTTTGTATGAGCGAAGTTTCTGAACGAAGAAATCCCTCTTTATCGGCATCCATAATTCCAATCAATGTTACTTCAGGTAAATCCAATCCCTCTCGAAGCAAGTTCACACCAACAAGACAATCAAAAGTTCCACGACGGAAACTTGTAAGAATAGTAATACGCTCCATTGTTTTTATATCACTGTGAACATATTCTGCTTTTACTCCCTGCTCTTTCAAATATTCTGACAAACTCTCTGCCATCTTTTTTGTAAGCGTCGTTACAAGAACTCTTCCCCCTTTTTTTACATCTTTAATAACTTCTTCAATGAAATCATGTACTTGGCCTTTATACGCACCACTTGCTCCGACTTTTCTCAATTCAAGTACTGGGTCAAGCAATCCTGTTGGTCGAATAATTTGCTCAACTATTTGATCAGATTCTGTTCGCTCAAATGTGCTAGGTGTCGCAGAAACATAAATCACTTGGGCTACTCGTTTTTCAAATTCATCATATTTAAGTGGACGATTATCCTTTGCACTTGGTAATCTAAAACCATATTCAACAAGAGTATTTTTACGAGACTGGTCCCCTGCATACATGCCATGCAATTGTGGAAGAGTTACGTGAGACTCATCAATTATCGTCAAAAACTCTGGTATCGATTCTGTATTTTCTCCAGCATTTATTTCTGTATTTTTTCTGCGACCTTCTGCGTCAAGTCTGCGTGGTCTGCGCTGCTTTAGCAGATGTGGGAAATACTCAAGTAATGTGTCCGGTGCAACTCCTGGCTCTTTGCCGGAAAGATGACGTGAATAATTTTCTATTCCCTGACAAAATCCAACTTCCTTAATCATAGCAACATCATAGCGAGTGCGACGCTTAATTCTCTCGGCTTCCAAAATTTTTCCTTCTTTATCAAATTCTGCAAGGCGTGATTTTAATTCTGCTTCGATGGTCTTCACTGCACGCTCGCGAGTCTCAACATCTGAAATAAAATGCTTTGCTGGAAAAATAAAATAATTATCTACGACTTTTAAAAGCCTCATAGAAACTGGATCAACGATTTGCATATGAGAAATTTTCCCACCAGCAATTTCCAATTGAAGCATTATTGTTTCTGATATCGGCATTATATCTATTCTATTTCCAAGCGCTCGAAATGTTCCTGGGGAAAGGTCAGCGTTTGTTCTTTCATATTGTATGCCCACAAATCTTTTCATCAGTTCAACTTTTGAAAAATTATCCCCCACTGATAACTTTATATTTTCTCTTTCATAATCTTTCGGTGAGCCTAAACCGTAAATACAAGAAACCGACGCAACAATAATTACATCTTTTCTAGTAAGTAATGCCTGAGTGGAGGCGTGGCGAAGTCTATCAATCTCTTCATTTATCTGTGCATCTTTTTCTATATAAGTATCAGTCACCGGCATATAAGCCTCTGGTTGATAATAGTCATAATAAGATACGAAATAGTGAACCGCAGCATCGGGGAAAAATGTACGGAATTCTTGAGCAAGTTGAGCAGCGAGAGTTTTATTATGAGCGATAACAAGTGTTGGTTTTTGTATTTGCTGTATTACATTTGCAATAGTAAAAGTTTTACCAGTACCAGTTGCACCAAGTAATGTCTGACGAGACATACCTTTTTTAAGACCATCAACCAATTGTGCGATAGCCTTTGGTTGGTCGCCGGCTGGTACAAATCCTTTCAGGTTAAAGACACCCACCATTTCCTTCTGGTCTTTGTTTTCATTTTTAGTATTTTTTGTTTCGCTTGACATAGTTGACTTATGATTATAGCATAAAACCCAGCACCGTTCCTTAAATAGAAACGGCCCACAATTAACTGGAGATTTTCGAAAATGAAAAGATTTCTTTTCAATACACTCGGTGTGGCGTTAGTACTGCAAGGCCTGTATGAGTGGCTGATCAATGGTAACGAGGCATTGTCTTCATTGCCATTTGCTTTAGCAACCGTATGTCTCGTTCTCGCGACAGCGGTTCAAGAGGAAAATAGAGGGCTGGGTATTTTTAGCAGTCTAGAAACCCATGAGAAGGTTTTTCTAACCGTGGTGGTTGTCATCATTTTGGCCATAGTCGGATTTTTCCTTTGGGGAATTATCGACAATTTTTTCCCGCAAATAAACTGGAAGTACTTCCTACCTTTTGTTGGGGTGGCCATCACTGCGATAATCGTTGGCAGATTGTTTTATTTCTGCCGCGAACTGTGGAATTATGTAATGGGTACCGAATTTTTCGGTCATTAACTACCCCAGACAAAGATGAAAAAACTGAAAGGTAAATCATGTCCTTATCAAAAACACACCGCAAAGCCAAACCACAAGAGACCATGCTGATACTTATGGCTATGGTGAAAAAACAAAAGGTCTTTATTGCGACGAATGAAACTGATCCAAGTCCAAGGCTAATCACCAATTTCTTTGAACCACCTTACAAGGTGGCCATCGATCCAATCTGTGGCCATCAGATTTCGTGTTTCAATCTCTGTGGAAAACACCTAGTGGTTGGGCTTGATTCAAACACTGGGCAGGTCATAACGCGAGACTTCAAAGCCACCGGCCGAGATTTATTAAACTGGAAATATCTTTTACCAGAAAAGCAACTTTTTGCTTTCATTCCAGTGATGCAGTAAAAGCCAAATATCCCTTGAGTCCCGTCCTCAGCAAAAAACACCGCACGCCTGACAACCGTGCGGTTTTTTCATCCAAAAAAATAATACCATCCTTAATTAATATCTTCCTTATTTATCATCCTCGACTCGATCGAGGATCCAGTGTGCGAACCTGGATTCCGGCTCGGAGGCCGGAATGACACATTCAAATGAGAAAGACTTAATTTGATTTAGTATAATTTTTATAGTATCTCTTAATAAACTCTTCTTTAAATTCTAAAAAGTTTCCTGCAATTATTGCCTCACGGGCTTCTTCACAAAGAGTAGTTAAGAATTTTAAATTATGAATTGATGCGAGTGTTGCGGCGAGCATCTCATCTGCTTTAAACAAATGATTCAAATAACTTTTTGTAAATTGATGTGTATACCATGACTCATCATCACTCATAGATGACATATCATTTTTATAAATTGCATTTGTAATATTTATACGACCATCTTTTGTATAAATCGCACCATTTCTGGCAATACGAGTCGGAGCAACACAATCAAAAGTATCTATTCCATTTTCTATTCCCATCAAAATATCCATCGGCTCACCTATTCCCAATAAATGTCTCGGCTTCCCCTCTGGCAATATTTCATTTACCCATTTTACCGCCGTACCCATATCTTCTTTTGTAAAACTTCCACCAATTCCATAGCCATCAAAGTCCATAGCACCTAATACTGTTGCTGATTCTTTTCTCAATTCTTCATAAGCACCACCCTGAACAACACCAAACAACGCTTGCATTTCCCCTGTTGCTTTTGATACTCCCAATCTTTTATGTTCATCCAAACTTCTTTTTGCCCAGGCGTGAGTACGCGCAATTGCTTCACGTTGATAAGCAATTGGTGCAAGTGGAGACGTACATTCATCAAATGCAAAAAATATATCAGCACCTAAATTGTGTTGTATATTCATACTTATTTCTGGAGTAAATCTATGCGTAGAGCCATCAATCACTGATTTAAAAGTAACACCATCATCATCTATTTTTGCTAATTTTTCATGCGTTTCTTCACGTGCATTACTTTCACTTTCTCTTTTACTTATTTCTTCACTTGTCGCAATTTTACTTACACCATGACCAAGTGCCTGCCCTAAAGAAAAAACTTGAAACCCTCCCGAATCAGAAAATGTCGGCATGGGGCTCACGTTCTTCGTTATTCGTTCTTCGTTATTCGTTTTATGGACCCAATTCATCATCTTTGCAAAGCCACCATGCTTCGCCACAATTTCATCCCCTGGTTGAAGATATAAATGATATGTATTTGCCAGCACAGCTTCTGCTCCAACATAATCTCTAACCTGCTCAGGTGTTAAAGATTTCACTGTTGCCTTTGTTCCTACAGTAATAAAAGCAGGCGTTTTTATATCACCATGTGGAGTATGAATAATACCTGCTCTTGCAAGTTTTGCTTCATCTGATTTTTTAATTATTTCAAAAGAAAATGACATAGACCTATACTACCAGCCAAACACACATTAGACAAACATAATTAAAACATATAGTATTGGGGCAACTAGATCTTTAAAATACAACAAATTTGGTCTAGACGTCCAAGGTAAAAGCCTTGATTTTGTAAATCTTCTTTTGGAGAAAACTATGAATTGGAAAACGGTTCGTGTTCATATCCAAAAAGGTATACCACCTCAAGGAATGGACTTAGTAAAAAACTCTTTTGTAATAATGGATGTAACCCATGATGGAGAAACTCGTGATGACGGTAAGCCGTATCGGGATCATCCAGTGAGGTCATTATTCATTGCTTATGACATGGGAGAATGGGACCCTGAAGTCCTCGCAGCAATACTCTCACACGATGTGTTAGAGTCTAGCAAGAGCCTTGGCAAACCCATGACGGTGTTAGAACTTGAAACTCATGTTGGAACGGCTACGGCTTGTCGTACTTCTTGGATGACAAAAAAAGACCATACTACTAATTCGCATGTAGTCTATTGGTCTAGTTTACGTTGTTGTCGCGACCACAAAACGTTAAAAGCTAAAAGCTACGAGCGTCTCGATAATGTCTCTACTTTTGGAAAAATGAAAGCCAAAGGTAAAGAGACACGGGAGATGCGTATTAAACGCAAGCTCGATGAAACAGTGCGGGAGTTTGTCCCAATTGTTAACTGGCTTTTGGCTGACCTTGAGATCAGAGCTTTCAAAAGCGAAGATGCTCGCGACAAAGAGCGAATTCTCGTCAAAAAAATTCGCCATGCTTTCGAGCAAGAGCTCGCGAAGTATGGAAGAAAGTTTGAGACCAACAAATAAAACGCAACCGCCCTAATAACCGGATGCGTTTTTTACTATCTATTGTGGTGTCATCCTGATGAAAATCAGGATCCAATGTCTGTATTACTGCTCACTACTTACTACCTGCTTTAATTAAAAAGACACTGGATTCCAAATCAAGTTTGGAATGACACAGACTCATGTTTCGTAATTCAAAATATTATTATATGACAGTGTTCGCAATAACTTCAACTAACTCCTTATCAAACATTGTTGGTAATATCATTTCTGTGTTTGGATTTTTTACATGTCCTGCAAGTGTGAGAGCTGCTCTTGTAAACATTGTAATATCAAATTGTTTTATATTTCCATCCAATACTCCTTTAAATAATCCTGGGAAAATAAGTGAGTTATTTAATTGATTTGGAAAATCACTTCTTCCTGTAGCTATAACTGCAACCCCTGCCTCTTTGGCGACATCTGGCATAATTTCTGGAATTGGATTTGCAAGTGCAAAAACAATAGAATCTTTATTCATTGACTGTGCCATTTCTTTTGTAAGCGCACCTGCTTTTGAAACACCAACAAAAACGTCAGCTTCCTTTACGGCATCCGCCAGACTTCCTTCAAAGCCTTTTAATTTACTTTTTGAAATTAATTCTAATTTTTCTTTTGTTAATTCCTCACGTCCCTCATGAATTATTCCTTTACTATCGCAGAATAAAATATTTGTAAATCCATATGAAAGTAAAATTCGAGAAATTGCTACCCCGGCTGACCCCACACCATTAACTACAATTTTTACATCTTTCCCTTCTCCTCTATTTGTAACTTTAAGTGCATTTATAATTCCTCCCAATACAACTGTCGCTGTCCCCCACTGATCATCATGCATTACAGGAATATTTAATTCGGCTCGTAGTCTTTCTTCAATTTCAAAACATCGAGGAGCAGAAATATCTTCTAAATTAACAGCACCAAAAACTGGTGCAAGTTGTTTTACAGCTTTTATAATTTCTTCTGTATCTTGTGTCTCTAAACAAATAGGAAATGCATCCACTCCCGCAAAACTTTTTAAAATCGCAGCCTTACCTTCCATGACTGGTATAGCAGCGAGTGCTCCTAAATTACCAAGTCCTAAAATAGCTGAGCCGTCAGAAATGATTGCAACTGTATTTCTCTTTAGCGTATATTCGCGTGCAAGAGATGGGTCGCGTGCAATTTCTTTACATACCTCGGCAACCCCAGGAGTATAAGCCCGAGATAAATCATCTCTATCATTCATAGGAACTTTCGTATTAAGCTCAATCTTTCCGTGATGCAATTTATGTAAATCTAATGCTTCTTGATTATAATCGTGAGTCATAGGTAGTTGATAGTTACTGGTTAATAGTTAGCTAGTATACTTTAAATTATTAAACTCAATATTTTGTTGTCATCATGATGACTCCGCCGGCTGGCGGGCCCAGTGTCTGTGTTTGTATTTACTGCTTACTGCCCACTTTAGTTAAGGACATTGTAGATACTCTAGTATATACTAAATAATATGAAAGGAACTATAAAAAAATATCTATCAAGTATCGTTTATGGTGGGTCAGATGGCGCTGTATCATATTTTACTCTTATGGCAGGAGCTTATGGGGCTGGATTATCAATTAAAATGCTAATTGCTATTGGAGTATCAAATGTGGTAGCAGATGCATTTTCTATGGCAACAGCAGACTATTTATCAGAGGACTCTAAAGTAAACGTTACATTTAAAGAGGAGGAGACTAGTGCTATTGTTACCTTTATCTCTTTTATATTAATCGGCTGTTTCCCACTTGCTCCGTCTTTATATGCCTATTACACATTGCCAGCAGATGCCACATTACCACTTTCGATGTTTATATTATCCACCATACTTACTTTAGTTGGTTTTACTTATATTGGATATTTAAGAGGAAAAATCTTAGGAAGAAATATTTACCGTACTGTTGTGCAATCTATAATAATCTGCTCCATCTCAGCAGGTATTGCATATTATTTAGGAGAATATATCGCAAAATTGATTAGCTAAAATAGTTAGAAGTTGGTAGTTAGGGGTTAGGAGTTGTTTCATTGAGAATCCATTTTCCATAGGACTCGTTTACTTCTGCGTCCAACTTTAATATGCAAGGTATTTCGTATGGGTGTATTTTTAAAATCTCATCTCGTACAAGTTCAAAATTTTCTTTCTTTGTTTTTAAGAGTGTAACAATTTCTTCTCCATTTTCAATTCCACCTTTCCACCAATATCTACTTTCAATTGTAGAAAAATTAGCACAAGCAATTAATCTTTTTTCTAAAAGATGATTAACCACTTTGTCTGCTTCTTCTTTATTTTGTCTAGCGAGGAGCGGAGTAGAAAAGTAATCTTTTATACTTCGTCCGAGCGACGACATAAAAAGGTTCAAATACCGCGTAGCTTGCTACGCGGTATTACGAGCGAAGCAAGTTCCCCTAATACCCCGCCTGCTTGCTGCGAGGAACCTTTATTTTTATGAGTAACGTAGAGAGTTATTATTTGCATAATTTTATATTATTCTAAAACTATATTTATAAAGACCATATTTTCCAAAATTCTTTTTTATCTATTCCTAACTCATTGAGAATTGCTTTAAACACTGTTTGACTCACTTCCTTATTCGCATGTTTTGGAACAGTAATTAACGAAATATCTTTCTTATACTGAACATGACTTCCCTTTGTTCGAACAATGATATATCCAAGATTTTTAAGAATTCTGTCTAACTGTCTATATGTTGGAATATTAGGCATATAAAGGAAGCAATACAACGGATGTCTCAAAAGATTTTTTTATAGAAGTTATGCCTTCTACATGAAGAAGAACGGCTTCTCTCGTCTTTTTAATGACACCTTCATATGTATCTGCTTCTGTAGCACAAACTCCTGGCAGTCCCACAGCAACTGCAGAATACCCTTTTTTCTCTTTAGTTATTTGTATAGCAACTGTACTTAATTGTTTCATATATATAGACTAGCATGAGTTACAAAAGACAACAATGGCATTTATTTGCAAAACAACGAGGAGTACGCCAAATAGTGGCTCGGTGATTATTATTTCATTAAAATTACAGCAAGCAAACCCAAAACTAATCCTATCCACTGTGTAGTTGTCAGATGTTCATTAAAAAAATAGAGAGCAATGATAACCGCAAAGATAGAAGACAAAACACTAAACCAAATAGTTCCTCGAGCTAGCCCAGAACCTTCTGTAAGTCCAAACAAAAAGAAAATATTTGTAAGTAATAACGCAATAAACCCAAATAAAGGAAGATACCATTTCTCAGTATGCAAACTCCAATACTTAGCTACAGAAATGTAGATGGTGTCGACAATTGCCATAGCTATAATATACCAGTACCACATAATTTTTATTTTTTATAACTTTTCCCTAATTTATTCCTTATTAATTCATAAGCAGTAAAAACAAAATCTGGTAAAACTATGTAACCAATGTATAACTCGATTGGTAACCCAAAAATATTAATACCCAATAACCCTGGACCAGGGAATAACCAAACATTAAGGGTATGTGATAAAAACTCCCAGGACATCATCGTAAAAAATACTACAATGTTTATTATTAAACGCTCTTTTCTAGAATGATATAAAATCTCATTATAAACACTTTTAAGAATTGCTGAAAAAATAAAAATAAGAATATAAATTTCGTACATATTATTTTCTATCATTTAAAATATGAATGGTATGATACACGGTAATCCAAAAATATGGGACTATTAGAAACCATAATAACTCTTCTACAGGAATAAAACCAAATAATTTTATACCCAAAATACCCCACCCTGGAAAAATCCAGTGTTCACGTGGTATGGCATAATAATCCCAAGAAATACCAATACTTAACATTATCAAGCACCAAACTAATCTCTCTTTCCAAAAATTAAATAAATGTTCGTGAAATTTAATCTCTAGAAATAACGCCACTATTAATAAAATTGACACCGAAATTACATAATAGTACATATTTTATTTCATATAAAGCTCCATCTTCGCCTTTACGACTTTTTTCATTTCCTCCTGCCCCATTTTACCAAACTTGTACGGCGCAACTTCATTTGGATTTTCATCCATATATTCTTTTTCGCCATCACGGAAAGCTTTACGAATTTCTGTATTGATATGAACAATTGCAATTCCAGCATCAATTGCTTTAATTAAATCTTCATCAGTATTTCCGCTAGCTCCATGAAGAACTAAAGGTACATCAACAGCGCGAGTGATTTCTTGTAATCTATCAATATGAAGCGCTGGCTCTACAGCATTGATTAACATGCCGTGAACGTTCCCAATAGCTGGTGCAAACATATCAATGCCTGTTCTTAAAATAAAATCTTTTGCCTGTTCTTTTGTTGTTAAATTTTCTTCACTCACTCCTTCAGGCAGTGCTTCATTAAGTGATGATGACTGTCCAATATATCCAAGCTCCGCTTCTACTAAAACACGTCTACCAGTTTTTGCTTCATAATTTCTCACATAATCCACACACTTTTTTACTAATGCGACATTTTCTTCATAAGGCAGTTTTGCACCATCAACAATCACGCTATCATATCCAGCTTCCACAACTTCAACAACTTTATTAAAAGAATACGTATGGTCGGCATTTAGAAAAACAGCAACATTATATTCTTCATTTAATTCATCAACGATTTTTCTTATCATCTCCACCCCCATATAAGCTCGCTCACCTTCACTGGCTCCAATAATTACAGGCTGGCCTAATTCTTCTGCCACTTCAACAATTGCGCGTGCTTGGTCAAGATTTGAAATATTAAAATGCGCAATAGCTTTACCTGCCTGTTTATACTCATGTATCATTTCAAAATAAACTTCGGATTGGGGGACCAATGATTTCATATCAACAAAGTATATCAGAACTATTAAAAAGCTCCGATACTTCGTTGTGCCTCGTTCGAAAACACTCACCGTACTATTTGTACGTCTCATGTTTTCTTACTCGCACGCCTTGTATCAGAACTTTTTACTAGTTCTGCACAACAATAAAAAACATAGTTGTGATACCATAAGTGTATGGAAAAGTCTTATGACATAATAGCAATTGGAGATACTGTTGTAGATGTTTTTATAAAGCTCGACATTGGTCATGTACAAGAAACAGCAACAGGTGCTGAATTATGTTTGCCTTATGGAACAAAAGTTCCTTATATTTCTGCAACTCCAATACCCGCAGTTGGTAACAGTGCGAACGCTGCAGTCTCCGCTTCACGTTTAGGATTATCATCAGCTTTAATTGCATTTTTAGGAAAAGATGAGCATGGCGAAGAGTGTTTAGCTAGATTAAAAGAGGAAGGAGTAGATACAAAATTTATTACACAAGAAGATGGTAAACAAACAAATTATCATTATGTTTTGTGGTATGGGGATGACCGCACAATACTTATAAAGCATTCAGACTTTTTTGAAAAATTACCAGATAACCTCACTCCCCCAAAATGGATATATCTTTCTTCACTTGGCGCCCACACTGAAGAATTTCATGATGAAATTACAGATTACATAGAAAAACATCCTGATGTAAAACTCGCATTTCAACCTGGAACTTTCCAATTAAAAATTCATGATGAATTAATTGATTTATATAAACACATAGAGGTAATTTGTATGAATAAAGAAGAATCTCAGGAAGTATTAAAAACTCCAGATGAGCATGATATAAAAATATTACTTGATGGATTAGAAGCTCTCGGTCCAAAAATTGTAATAATAACAGATGGACATATTGGTGCTTATATGAAATATGAAAATACGTATTTCAATATGCCAATTTTCCCAGACATTGCTCCACCTCTTGAACGTACCGGTGCTGGAGATGCTTTCTTTTCAACATTCATCGCCTATCTCGCAAAAGGTTATGACCCAGCTTATGCAATTCGTCGCGCACCAGTTAACAGTATGAATGTTGTACAACATATCGGCGCCCAAGAAGGACTTTTATTAGAATCCGAAATTGAAGAATTATTAAAGAAAGCCCCGGAGGATTACAAATTAAAAATACTGGAGTAGTCCATAAAGTCCGTAAAGTCTATAAAGTTCATAAAGTGGATACAAAAAACGTAAACTTGTTTTTGCATTAATTCCCTAACTATTTACCTATAAATATCATGGTCACCAATGCCATGAAAGATAACATTTTTATTTTCGTCAAAATCAAAAATTATTCTATAAGAATTATCAATTGAAAACGCCAAAAACTCCGAGAACTTTCCATTTAATTTATGCGTCTTCAGTCTTGCATCCTTCCAGTCTTTTCTAAAAATCTTTTCCCTTTTTTCAGCCTTATCTTTTATAATATCTGGTAATTTTTTATAAGATCTAGCAAAAGATGGAGAATAAAATATTTCCATAAAAAATAATTTACCTCAAATCTTTCAATGACTTTAATTTTTTACCCTTTCCTTTAGCTATTTCTAATTGACTATATTTTAAATTCTTAATAAGTTGTCGGTCTTTCCACTCACGAACAAGCTCTCTAAAAAACTCACTTTTTGAAGCATATGAATTTTCTTTTACGGCCCTACTTATATCTAAACTTAAACTTTTTGGTAACGAAATTGTTATTATTTCTCTCATGTATTACATTGTAATACAATGTAATACATGCTGTCAAATCTTGTAATAGATTACAGTAAATATGAATTTGTGTTTTCTTGAAACTAAAAACTGGAAACTTGAAACTATTTTACTCCTAACCCCTAACTTCTAACACCTAACTGTATTACGCGACCCCTTTGATCTTCTCCACAATATGTTTTGCAGATAATCCATACTCGTCATAAAGTTCTTGCATTTTTCCACTTTGTCCAAATCTATCATCCACTCCGATACGAATAACTTTCATGGGATTATGCTCAGCAAGATAATCAGTTACTGCACTTCCTAACCCACCACTTGATTGATGTTCTTCTACAGTTACAATTGCTTTTACACCACGTGCAAATCTCAAAAGAAAAGTAGTATCTAATGGTTTAATTTGTGGCATATTTACAACTGTTACACCTATTCCTTCTTTTTCTAATTCTTTCGCTGCTTTTATCGCTTCATAAATAATAGGGCCAGCAGCAACTATCCCGATAGATATTCCAAACTCCCCTTCTTTTCTTTTTGGAACATACATTATGTACGCTTTCTTTGGTGAAAAATTATAATCCTCTGGGAGAAGTATCGGTGTATTCTCACGAGTGAGTCTTAAATATGCTGGCTTATTTGTTGTTGCAATATATTTTGTAATTTCTCTGGCCTCAACTGCATCACATGGTACATATACTTCCATATTTGGAATTAATCTCATAAGGGCAATATCTTCTAACGCTTGATGAGTCGCCCCATCTGGTCCAACAGAAATTCCAGAATGAGCCCCAATTATTTTTACTGGCACATTATTATAAGCAATTGTCGTACGAATTTGTTCCCAATTTCTTCCCGGAGAAAACATTGCATAGCTCGCCATAAAAGGAATTTTCCCCATACTTGCAAGTCCGCTCGCCACTCCTGACATCGCCTGCTCGGTAATTCCCATTTCAAAAAATCGCAAAGGATATTTATCTTTAAATAAATTCATCTTCACACTGTCTGTTAAGTCAGCACAAAGTGCTACAACGCGTGCATCTATTTCTCCAAGAGAAAGTAAACCCTCTCCGAAACCTTCGCGGGTAGCTTTCTCTTCTTCTTTGATTGTAAATAAAGTCTCTCTTAACATAAAAATAGTTTATAGTTTTTTAATAAAAATAAATTACAAAATGAAATTGATAAAAATGTTCCAGATACGAGGCACGGAGAAACGAGCGAGGAGGCGTACTTAATAGTACGTTGACGAGCGAGAGAGGCTCCGTAACAAAGTAGATGGGATGTTTTTATTAATTTCATATTTATGCTTCGCCATGAGTTATTTTCCCTCGCAAAGTTCGTATCTCTTTTAAGGCTACTTTTGCTAATGCTTCATCTGGAGTTTTTCCATGCCATCTATAATCCCCTTCGATTGAAGAAATCCCTTTCCCGGGAATAGTGTGGGCGATTATTACAGTCGGCTTATCAAGCGAACTTTTTGCCATTCCGACAGCATGAACAATATCACGAAAATCATGACCGTTTATTTCTATAGCATGTAAATTAAAACTTTCAATTTTATCTTTTAAAGATTCTAAAGGCAAAACTGTTTCTGTATAACCATCAATTTGTATAGTATTTCTATCAATTATAGTTATAATATTATTTAATTTAAATTTACCAAGATGAAGAAGTGATTCCCAGACTTGTCCTTCATTCATTTCTCCATCCCCCATTAAACAATAAATATATCGCTCTGGTTTATGATTATCAATTCTATCTGCAAGAGCCATACCAATTGCTTGAGATAGCCCACAACCAAGTGGACCAGATGTTGTCTCAATTCCGGGAAGTGATTCACGATGCGGATGACCCTGCAGACGTGAACCAAAACGACGAAGTGTTTTAAGTTCAGACACAGAAAAATATCCAGCATGAGCAAGAGTTGCGTAAAGAACTGGTGCAATATGACCATTTGAAAGAACTACTCTGTCTCTTTCTTTCCAAGCTGGATGCTCTGGGTTGTGATTTAATAATCTAAAATATAAACATGTAAAAATATCTGCCATATCAAGGGAGCCAGCGGTGTGTCCACTTTTTGCTTCAAGCAACATTTTAATTATACTTTCGCGTATGTCTTCTGCACGAAGAGTTAGTGCTTGTATTTCTACATCAGTGATGGAGTGCATGGGTATAGTATAGCAGGAAGCAGTGAGCAGATAGCAGATAGATACACACAGGGAAGTAATTTGATTACAAAATAATATTCAATGAGACAATATTCAATATTCAATTAGTACGTAATTTCTTCAGTTTGAATATTGATTATTTTTTCATTGAATATTTCTTAACCTTATTCGTTCACTGCCCTATTTAATTCCTCAAGTGATGAGCCTGCGTCATCTCGTCCAAATATAAAAGACCCGGTAACAATATTTTCTGCACCAGCATCTTTAACTAATTTTGCTGTATCAAGAGTCATACCTCCATCTACTTGTATCATTATCTCTCCGAATTGTTGCTTTAATGCTTTAATTCTTCCTGGTGTCTCTTCATCAAAAAGCTGGCTCTGTTCACCAATATTTTTTATACCCATTACTTGAATAAAAACATGGGGATATAACGACTGCGCTTTTCTTATCATTTCTGCATGGAAATCTAAACTTTTATCATTTGAAACAGCAATACCTAAATGTGCTGAGTGTGGTGCAACCATTCCAATTAATGTCTCCATATCTCCATCTACAAACATATCCACATGAGACACTATAGATTTAGCGCCAAGAGTAAGACAATGTAATGTATATAATTTCCAGTCATCAATCATTAAATCGAACTCATAGGAAAATCCTCCCGGTAATACTTCCATACCTGTTGGCATCCAAGTTTTTTCACGGCCAAAAACACCATCACAGACATCAACTTGTACGTTTATAACTAACCCTTCAACACGGGCGCACTTTTCTATAATTTCTTCAAAATTGTGAGGAAGAATTGCAGGAATGATATTCATAAATTTATAGTTAGGGGTTAGAAGTTAGGAGTTAGAAGATGGGAGTTAGATACAAATACAGTATACAATACTTTGGTACCAAATAAGTAAAAACTTATTTGATAAGATCTTCGATTTGGATAATACGGTCAGCATGTCGTTCTACGTGTGAAAAATGCGTTCCTAAAAATAAATCTATTGCTTGTTTTGCCTCATTTGCAGAAACAAATCTCGCTCCGATTGAAAGCACGTTTGTATCATTATGTTCGCGCGATACTTTTATCACGTCCAATGGTCCACCAGCGTAAGTTACCGCTCTTACATGTGCAAATCTATTTGCTACTATCGCCTCCCCTACTCCACTACCTCCAAAAATAACCGCAACTGATGGGTCGTGTTCTGCATCAAACTGAACTTTCTCAGCAGCTCTTGCCATATATTCTGGATAATCATCTCCATCTTCCAAAGTTAATGCTCCGCAATCATACACTTCATAATCTACCTTTTCTTCAAGATATTTTTTAATTTCTTCTTTTAATTCAAACCCCGCATGATCCGTCGCTAAATATATTGTTGTCATATTAGATAGTATACCCTGTTATATATAGTTTATACAGCTAAAAAATATAAGCTACTGTCCAAGTTTCTCTAAATCATGCTTATCATGATCAGACACAGAATTTCCATATTCTTCAGGTGCTTTAATAATTTCTAATAGTACGCTGTTTTGTTTTTCTTTATCCCATTCATCAGGAATATATACGCGTGCTTGTGGTTGAACCCTAAAACCCCCATTATTACCTCTAATTAAAACAAATTTATATCCATCATGTTTTGCTCCTAATTGTTGAGCTTTATTCCCATGTGCATTTTCATGACTTAATGTATCTACTAAAGAATCCTCATCAAATCCTAATATTTCCATGGCAATTCTTGCTTCTGTTAATGTATCAACAAAAACCGTTGCATCAGTTAGATCAAAACCTTTCTCAACTGCTTCTCTATATTGTTCTTCATTTAATGCATATTCTTTTGCGGAAGAAATTTTTTTCTTTATTTTTGTTTCAATATTTTCCAGTGACACTCGATCTTCCATAAAATTTTCCATAACTATTTTATAGCTTTCCCAACACGAGACACATGTTCTACCAATGTGTTGGTATACCCCATCTCATTATCATACCAAGCTAAAACTTTTACGAGATTTCCACCAACTACACGAGTCATTTTCAAGTCTGCAATTGATGCATAAGGAAGTCCGATAATATCACTAGAAACTAATTCCTCTTCTGTTGCTTGAAAAATACTTGACCATCTAGCATTATTCCCTGCTGTTTTTAATATTTCATTTACTTCTTCGACTGTTGTATTTCTTTTTGCAATAAAAGTAATATCTGCAATTGACCCAGCTGGAGTTGGTACGCGAATAGATACTCCATCAAATAAACCCTCGAGTGCTGGGAATGCTTTCGTAACTGCAATGGCTGCACCGGTAGACGATGGCACTATGTTTTGTGCCGCAGCTCTACCTTCACGAAAATCTTTTTTATTTGGACCGTCAACAATTGATTGTGATGCAGTATATGAATGTACTGTATTTAAAATTGCTTTTTCAATTCCGATTGCTTCATCTAAAATTGCAATAATAGGAGATGACGCATTTGTTGTGCAAGATGCATTAGAAGTAACTTCGCATGTACCAAATTTTTCTTCATTTACTCCAAGTAAAATTGTTTCTCCATGAATAGTTGTATCATCGCCGTCTTTAGCGGGAGCTGAAATAACTACACGCTTCGCACCACCTTTTAGATGAGCTACGGCTTTATCATAAGTTGTAAATAATCCTGTTGATTCAACCACCACGTCGACATCGAGCGAGCCCCACGGAATGGCACTTGGGTCTTTTTCTTGAAATACCCTGACCTTTGATTCAAAAGCCCCGCCAGTGAGCAAATATTGCTCTTCATCGTGAATTTCAGTCGTAACATCATAAGGTGCCACTTTATAAACTGTGTCATATTGAAGCAAATATGCAAGATTATGTATATCTCCTAAATCATTTACTGCGACCACTTCCATATCATCCCGCATTGCAGAGACTTTAAAAAAAGCTCGTCCAATACGCCCGAAACCATTTATTCCAACACGAAGTTTTTTATCCATATATGAACAGTATATAGCCACTAGAGAATAGCCACTAGTTGATAAACATAAGTTAAATAATTCTTGCAATATTAACTACACTAATTTTTAATTTAAAATTTTTAATTTTTAATGAATTCACAAAAAGTGGCGCCGTAAGGCGCCACTTTTTGTATTGTATTTTAGGATTTTCTTTTAAAATCTAAAACTAGTCTTCTTTATCATTTAACTTTCGTGATTCTGTACTAGTGCCATTATTATCTTCATTCTTTACTTCAGTATTCTCTTTTTGTGAATCATCACCCAAATCTGACTCACTATCTTCTGTATCATTTACATCTTCATTTTCATGATTAATTTTATCTTCTTCTTGATCGTCTTTTGACATTTCCTCTTCTATGCTTCTTTTTTCATCTTGAAAAGATTTTTTAATTTCTTCTTTTTGAGTTTTTAAATCCTCAGCATTTTGTTTTGCTAATTCAAGATTTTTCTCAGCATCAGTTATTTTCACTTCGTCTTTTGTGGCCTTAGCTTCTTCTAAAAGTTTTTTAGTTTCTACTATTTTAGTATCAACTATTTCTTTATGTGATTCTGCTAAAGTTTTATTCAAATCACTTTCTTCATCATCAAATTGATCATTCGCTTCTTTTGCTAATGCCGTTATATCATTACCCTTACTTTTTTCTGACTTTAATACTTCAGAGGTTTTCTGTATATTTTGAACTATACTTGCATTCACTTCTTCTAATCCTTTTTTATGGTCTCCAGGATTAGCAAGCATGGCCTTGGCCTCCGCTACACGCTCAGCTGCAAAAGCCAGCTGTAATTTTACTTTAGCATCCGTTGAAAAAGCAAAAAGCTCTTGCAAAGACTCTGTTATTTTATCGAAAAAATAAAATGAACTCTCCGGAGTAAGACCAGCGGAAACTGCGGAGGTGACAACTGTTGGTGTAGTTGTCGCTACCGTTGTTGTTTGTGCAGATACTACAAATGTAGTGGCGCCCAGCAAACATAATGTTGAAATAATTTTTTTCATAGATTTATATAATTAATAATAGGCGCTCGCCAGCCGTAACTAATCGAATATTAATTATATCATGAGAAAAACTAGAAGATGTTTAAAAGATTACTGAAACAAAGCTTTCTGTTTTTCGTAATACGATATCATTTCTTTTCGAACATCTTCAAAAAATATTTTTGTATTAAAATCTCTGTCTATTTTTGGAATTGCCCAAAGACTAATTTCTGGAATTGTCATTCCATCTTTTTTCTTTTCTAGAATTGCATGTTCAAAAAAATCTGAAGACAAATGTGTAACTGCGTCTGCTGTTGCCACAACCTTTCCTTCTAAGGTTTTAGGAATATTCCCATCACGACAACTATGAAACTTCATTGCATCAACCACAATAATTTCAATTTCTTCATCTGAAAAATTAGATTCTTTTAAAAAACTTTTTGCGATTTTAAAACTTTCTTCTTCATGTAATTCAGTAAAGCGACTCATTACAGCATCAGCTATATCATGTAACATCGCAGAAGCCATAGCGAGCTCACGATTTGCCCCATATTTATCTGCTAATTCCCCTGCTTTATCTGCAACCAAAAAAATATGATTTTCATATAGCCAATCCGCCCAACTATCACGAGTGTCATTTTTTGATAAATATAAATCACTAACTTTCTTTTTTAAATTTTCTAAATGATCCATAATATGAATTTTAACACAAAACGACTTGGCAGAGAGCGTCATATTAGAACCAAAGGCGAACAAGTCCTGTAAGGTCATTTTAGTACTTTTTCAAAAACTTAATCGACGCATCTCATGCGCTTAAGTTACTTCATTATTTGTGTAATCGTCCAGTCATTGAAGCCTTTATTAATATCTACTCGAAATGAGTGTGATTTGTCTCCAAAAGAATCTCTAAATTCTGTTACAAGATAGGAATATTTAGAATCCACAACCTCCAGAAGTCCGATAATAAATATCGCCTTAAAGCCATGCCTTCCGTAAATGTTCTCCCTGATGTTTTGTCTGGTAAACATTTCTGCGCCGTCAAAGAAAACAACAAGAGCTTTACCTTTTGCATAATCAGCACCTCGGGCAATCTTATGATCTATAGCCCAAATAATTCGAGCGTCTCCCTTTGGTAATTGTTTACCCGCAGGATAGTCCATTGCGCACACATGTTCAACCCCAAAACTAGTGGCATCAGTATTATTAAAAATAACACCATCACCACTTTCTTCTTCCTGAAAAGTATAGTCGTGTCCAGTGATTTTTCTCAAAACAGTACAAAGTAGGATATTTGCCCATGTTTCACGCACAAGCATATTGAAGTTCGTCATGCGAACGCCCTGAGTAAGAAATTTAGGGTCTTTTACATAAGGCTCTAAATCCTTCATTGCGATATTAAGATTTGCAATCTGTTTTTGTTCCATCCTTCTAGTATAGTGATTTCCGTTTAAAAGTAACAGTCTTTTAGATTCTTTTAGTGCGTCACAGGCTACACAATAAATTTTGCAAATACTCTTCTTGATTCTAGATCGCTTGGTTTTTTAGGATTGCATTTAATTATTAATGCTTCCTTTTTTTAATTTTATCAATCATTTGGTTCGTTACATCATGTGAATCTTGAAGTATAAGGTTTAATGGAAGACTACAAAAGCTTATTAGATGATTTAAATATTTTTTAAAATCATGATCATTTAAATTCGCTAGTTGCTCTATCATTTCTTTGTATTCATTATCAAAACTAGCAATTGTTACACAGATGCTTTGAGAATCTTTTGGTATTACATAATAAAAAAATGAAGCATCCTTTTTGAAAATTATCGGAACACCTTTTAGATTATGTGATGGATTATAAATCCCACTTGCAAATAGAACTTTTTCTACTGGAAAGCATCTTATATGAATATGTGGGATATTTATTTTATCTCCCAAAAGTGCCCATAATTTATCCCTAAGCCTGGATTGATACTGGTAACGAATATTATTTACCAAAAACCAATCAAGGTTAATAATGGTATTTGCTTTTCCAATAGTTTTTTGTCGTTCGGTTTCAATAACACCTTTAATCCAAAGAGTAAACTGATGCGAGAAAGCTAACTCAAAACGAGTAGCCTGGTATTGATAGGATTGTGTTCTTAAAAAGTGAAAGAAACAATTATCTTCATTAAGAACATCATGATTTGGATTATCCACTTCTTTAAATAATTGCTCACATTTATCACAAAATATCCTATATGTTATTTGCTTGCCTGTATCTGATGTTTCAAAATAATCGGCACCCCTTGAGTAAGAGTTACGGATTTTACACTTATCATTTAATAAATATTTCTCAATATGTTTTTTGCCATACACATGACTATTTACAGTAGACTTGTTTGTACATCCTGGTCGGGAGCATATATCGAGTGATCCTAGATAATATTTTTGAAATTTGGGTAATAAAAATACAACGTCTTGATTGGTAATATCATTCCAATCTTTTGAATTAAGAAACTCAACTAATTCTTTACTAAAATAGGTTTTTGTACTCCAAGAATTTGATTCAGTTTTACAACAATCGGAAAAATTTTTATTACTACCACAAAAACATAATAAGGTATCAGATATGTTTGTTTTCTTAATTAAAAGATTATTAATATCTAATAACTCCTTGTCGGTTAATTTGTATATTTCACTCATAACTTTTCATAGCTAAATAAGTCATAATAACTTATCTCGTGCTAGCACTATTTTGCGGGCCCACGAGGATTCGAACCTCGGTCAACGGTTTTGGAAACCGGCATACTACCACTGTACGATAGGCCCTTACGTGCTATTCTAACACAAAATTTTGATCATAAATAACAATCTTTAAAAGAAGTAAATTAAAAGCCTGTG